>JALZCF010000597.1 GCA_030863245.1 Chloroflexota bacterium | reverse complement strand
GCGCGCAAGCGCCGCCACTCGCGCCAATCCGTCGCACTCTCACTGCGTGGTTGTTCTTGCATCATACCCTGATCGTGGCGCGCGTACCCCTCCGCTTTAAAATCCTACGCTCGGCTCAGTATGTATGGGTAAGTGAGGCGAGCGGCGAGATGAATCACCGCTCGCTCATGGGGAAATGATTAGGGCGTGGCGGTCGAGTCGTAGATCGTACCATCGTCAATAGCAGGCTGAGCCTGACTCACTGGCACGCTGACCTGGACCGTGCCGGTGCAACTGCCGCCCCAATTGTCGGTAGCCGTGAAGCCGATGTGATAGACACGACCGTTGCCCTCCTCGCCGACACGCTCGGCACGGACCTCAGCCTGTGCGGTACCAAGACCTCGGCCGTCGGGTGCCGTGTTGCCGCTGTCAGGCGCATCCACTGGCTCGTCCTGGAAGATGCTATCGATGGTTATCGTGATGGCATCCTCCTCGGGATCGGTAACATCCAGGATGCTGATGCCCACAAAGCGGTGGTTCGGCGGCCACAGCGTGTGCTGGCTCGGCGCGGCCTTGATGCAGATGGGCGAGCCATTCAAGGCTAGGCCCATGATGACCGGATCGTGATTCGATGAACGATAGGGGTTGGGCTCATAAAGGGCATCCTGTGCGTCCTGCTTGAAACTCATGTCGTAGTCGAGGATGTCCGGTTCAACGGGATTGATGTGCCAATCGGTGGTACCGGTCACCTGCAAGGCCAGGTTCTGAATGGCGAGGGCATAATCGAGGTAACCGAACTGCGCGTCAAAGAGGTAGGAGTAGGCGAGTTCCCCTTGATAGTGATAGATCAGGTCCGTATAGTCGTCGCCCGTACCGAGGTCATCGTCGGCGCCAGCCCGAAAGGTGTCGATCGGGTCTTTCTTGTCGTAGGCGTTGAGGTCGCCGATGATCAGGTAGTCGGCATCTCCACTCTCAGTAGGGTCAGAGGCTACCCAGTCCACGAGTGCTTCTGCTGCGCGCGTGCGGGTCAGGTTGCAGTTACCCTGCTGCGGGTTATCATCGCCCGATCCACACGCGGAGCCCATCGTAGGCGCCCTCACCCAGGACCGCGTTCAGCCCATCCACAATGTCGGCCAGCGGCTCGACACTGGTGGTGTTCTCCATCTCGATTAGTCCAAAGATGTCAGCGCTAATCGTGGTTAGTGCACTGATGATCCTGGCCCGCTGGCGCTCGGATTCTTCTTCCGTGTCGGCACCTCAGGGTTAGTGCCGGGCACCGCTCGGGCTGACTCACTACCTTTCCGCTCCTTAGCGTTCGGCAACCTTTCTGTGGGAGGTTGGTTGCGCGGCACTCCAGCACCTGAACCACCAGCTAGATCATGCTTAAGCAGCGTGGCTGCATCGTATTACTTTGCCTGGGGCTCCAGCTCTCCTGTTACGGTGGGCTAGTAGCTCGTGCCGGTAGGCTTCTATCAGTACGAGTTCAAGGTATGGGTCCCGGGTGAACATGGTCGCTCCTTTCCCCATGAGAGGTGATGGATGGTAAAGCATTCCTATTATCTCATGAAGGTGCGACAGTTTCGCGGGTATGCCGCCCTCGCGTTAAATCTGTCGCACCCCTCTGGTATACTGACTGCACACGGTTGAACGTGAGGCTGTGGAAAGACTTAGTGGACCGCTTATCCAGGTGGGCAGGTGAAGCTCTGGTGGCCCCTGACAAACAAGAGGGGGTAAAGCAGGGAGTTCTTACAGCTCGTATAGCTCTCATCGTATCGCCGCGAAACGTCACTCATCAACCAGCATGAGGAGAAACAACCGGACACAACAGCCTTATGTCAATGTTCCGAAATCGTGATTTTCAGAGTAAAAAGCCCTGATTTCGGAACATTCGGAACATTCTTCAACTAGCTCCTACTACAAAATTAGTTGCTACCGAATCAACTCCCTAACCGAACGCACGGCTGTTCAAGGATGCACAGGATGGAATGTACCACCAACAGCATCCATCATCTGCACGGCCCAGAACGAGAAAGAAACACCCTCCCCAAGGTCCACACCTTCGGGAGGGTGAAAGCTACGACCGCGGTTTGACGCGTATTGTGCTAGCGGTGCTAGCGGAGCCGCCGTCGCATGACCATGCCGCTGAACACGAGCAGGAGCATGCCTGCTGCAAGGAGCCATGGGGAAGTGGAGACAGGCTCCGCGGCAAGCGTGTCCAGCGTGATGGCGGTGGGCTCAGTGAGAATGGTAATGCGCCCCGCACCATCGGGATACTGGTAGCGGGAATCCTCCGCCTGGATGGTATGAAGCGGCGGGTCCCCTTCAATCGGGAATTCGTCGCTCTGGAGGTAGGCGAGCCAGGCCGCTTCGTAATCCAGAGCCACACCCTGCGTGGTGATGAGGTTCACCTTGTTCTCATCCGGGATGGCCGCGAAGGTCTGGTAATCATCGCCGCCGTCCGCGGTGAAGCTGTTGGTAACAACGGTGACGTTCGGTGCTCCCTCTACCACCTCGCCGTTCTCGACGATCGCCGTCCCATCATCCAGCATGACCGAGATGACGCGATTGCCGGCGCTGTTGGAGATATCATACGTCACCTGGAAGCCCCCAACCTGGAGGAAGCGACCGGCAGGCTCGGGCAGCAGGGCGGCCGAGTGCTCCATGACGCTCTTGAACTGGTCAGGCGTCACACTGGTGATCGCCGTGACGAAGTTGAAGAAAGGCAGCACGTCGATGGTGTTCTGGCGTGTGATAAGGCCGGGTAGATCGCCGGTTGGAATGACATCGCCCGCGTTTTGGCGGATGCCGCCTCCATTCTGCACGGCAACGACCGGCGCGTCCGTCGGCAGATTGTTGGTATCGGAGTATAACTGATAGACGTAGAGGAAAGAGTCGGCGATCATGTCACCTGCATTCGACTCACGGCCGCGAACGCCCGCACGAGACACATCCAGGTAGATCTCCGAGCGTGCAACGACAGTGTTGGCGAAATCTTCGATGCAGTTCAGGAGCGGGTCGTACACCGTCTCCACGATCCCTTGGTCCATCGGCACGGCGTTCTCCAAGCCGAGATCGGCAGCGATGTCACTCTCTGGAATGACGGGGCGTGGGTAGCTACTGTCGGCCAGGACATTGGATACCTCGCCCTCTGCGTCGAACTCGACGTCGACTCGGCCGAGATACTTGTAGTTGCCCGCTGTCGTGACTAGGTAGACGGTCCGACCGTCGGCATCGAGTACCTCTGTCGGGTAGTCACCTTGGATCGGTGCCAGTTCGCCGGGGAGCAACTGTTCTTCCGTGGGCACGGCCAGGTTGACAAGCACCTCGTCGCCACCCCCCGCCACAGCCACGTCCACACGGCGCAGAAGGGCGATCAGTTGCCTGTCGTTCTCCACACTCTGAAGGTGGCTGACAAAGATGATCTTCTGCACACCGTAGTTGTCGTAGAGGCGGTCGATCTCCTGTTGGACCACACCCGCGGTCTCCGTGATGTTGCTTGTAGTGACCTGTACATCGCCAGGTGAGGAGATGGTAGGTAACTCGGGGGTTGTCGCACCGATGATGCCGAATGACTCATTTGTCGCGGAGTCTGTCAAGAGGAGGGAGTGGGCAATGACACGGCCGTCGGTCGTCTCACCGACAATCAAGCCGTCGGGATCGATCAGTTCATCATATCCCTCCGCCTGACTGAAATCGAGATTGGCGCTGAGGAAGGGTTGGTCCAGCTCGCCATCAACCGCGAAGTCCCGGATGAAGCGCCGGAGGAAACCGGGGCCAAGATCGAATTCATGGTTGCCGAAGATGTGGGCGTCGTAGGCGATCTGCCGCTGTGCGACAGCGTCCCAGACGGGGTCCTCTTCCGGGAACGGTGGCAGGCTACAACGTAGTTCGCTGCTGGGCAGGAAAGCATCACCTGCGTACACGTTCACCACCGAGTGACCGAGGGACCGCGCCTCACCGATCGCCTCGTCCGTCACAGTTTTGAAGGCGGCAACACTTCCCACGTCCAGCGTGACAGTCACCTCATTGGGGTATCCGATATTCGGAGGTACGACGTACTCGAGTGGCAGCAAGGACGACTCGCCATCATTGTTGTGTAACAATGTCAACACCGTGCCGCCGTCCGGATCTGCCGAGACAGGACTGGTTAGGCTGTAGATTGGCACGAGTAACAAGAGGAAAACGAGAGTGAACAGCAAGGGCAAGAAGGCCTTTGCACGCATGGGAGACGCTCCTTTCGGATTGGATTGGGCCGACATTGGGAATGGGTTACGACTGAGCCTTAACGATGCGGGATATTGTTGAACGCATCGTTAGACCCGGGTCAAGCTTTTATAACGCAACGCTCCATCCTGGTCAAATCGCGGGCGCTGATTGCCAGTTTTGATCGTTCACCCATCTTACTATTGATAGTTTGTTATCTACCTTCTATTCTGTCGGTGTTTCGTTAACTCTCACATTGAGGTAGCATTCATGAATCAATCAAGTACTTCCTGGCAAGCCTTTTGGGTTATCGTAGCTAGCATCATTATCCTCCTCACCTCTCTGACGCTCCTGACTAACACCTTGCTAACAACCTTCTGACTGTACCTCTTGTTTGTCCTAAGGCCGTGTCGCGATGACATGGCCTGTGCCCTGCGTACCCGCTCTCGCCATCAAGGGAGCAAAAGGATGGTGTATCCGGCTGTGTAGTAAGCGTCGTAGATCGTTCCAGTATAGATGGTTCGGTGGTTTACTAGCATTTAGGACTAATTTTGCGAGGGTACAGTGGAACCAGTAGCTGCCCTGCCGGATCTGGGCCCAAAACCGGTTGAGCCCAGTACAGATGGAATTGACATTGATCGGGAACTGCCGATCGTGCTAGAACGGCGCATTGCTCTTTATTATGTGGCAGAGCAGCCAGAGATGGCACGGATGATTCGGTGCGACGCAGAGACGAAGGGCTACCTCTTGGAGGAGCAGAACATTACGGCGCATATAAAGCTGTTACAAAGGTCACAACAGGAGTAACACACCATAGGACGCCTTGAGTTTCATACGCTCGGCTCTATAACCGCACTATATCTACATGGGGCGTTAGTGACAACATGGTATTGGTACATACAATAAAGCGATCTTATACTATTATGGGAAGAAACAGCCGCTTCATGTAGTTGACCGGGCTATCTTGCCCCTTCCGGCCGTTCTGTTAGTCGAATAGAATGTGAGACGTAAGCACCGATGAAAATCTTACTGGTTGACAGGGATCAGGCGCTTCGAGCCCAGATTGCTAGACTACTTGACGAGCAGGGCGACGAAATCATCCAGGTGGAAGATGGGCAACAAGCTTGGCGTATCTTCCAACAGCAAGACATCTCGCTGGCCATTACCGACTGGGATTTGTCGGGCGTCGACGGCCCTACCCTGATCCGTCGGATCCGGGAAACGTTTGGAGAGCCCTACACGTATCTGATCATGTTGACTGCTCACAAGGACCCGCAAGATATTGTGGCCGGACTGCAGGCGGGTGCCGATGATTACCTCATCAAACCATTCCACTCCGACGAACTGCTCGCGAGGGTGCTTGTGGGCAAGCGAATCTTGTCAATGGAACGGGCCTTACAGGATAAACAAGCGAAGCTAGCACAACTTGCTTACCATGATGAGCTAACGGGGCTCATGAACCGCAAAGCTATCATCGATCGTGCAAAGGGAGCCCTCAACTACGCGCAACGCAACGCACAGCCCGTCAGTTTTGTCATGGCTGACCTCGACCATTTCAAAGCGATCAATGACCAACACGGTCATCTGGTAGGGGATCAGGCACTACGCCAGGTAGGCACCTTGCTGTCCAACTCGGTGCGATCCTACGATGAGGTGGGTCGGTGGGGGGGTGAAGAGTTCTTGTTTGTGTTACAGGGCACGACGCTGGACGAGGCTCTCGAAGTCACCAAGCGTATCCAGTCCATTCTCGACCGGAAACCACTACGCTTGGATGATGGCACCCTGGTACCGCTTACCGCCAGTTTCGGTGTTACGACTTGCGATCCGTCCACCTCCTCGTCTCCGGATGTGGAAGAGCTCCTACAGCAGGCTGACAGCGCCATGTATCAAGCGAAGCAGAGAGGACGTAATCAGGTTCAAATCTTCAAGGCTGCAAGCTGAAGAAGATGACTCACGCGTTGCCGCTATCCTTCCGCAGCGCACAATCAAGGCAGCTTTCCGGGAATGAATCTCCACTCTCCAGGCCCCAGTCTCCAAATCCAGAAACGCCTCGCTTAGTCGATCAGCTCTTCGTCTTCATCGAGGACTTCGGCGCCTACCTCGAAGCTATCGCCCTCGGCTGCAAGATCCTCGGTAATCACGCCACAGGTAATGATATCGCTCCGTGCACTACGGCCTCTGTGTACGACGAGCGCACTTCCTTCACCCCTAAAGAGGTTCGCAGCAGCAAAGTGCGGAAGGACGACGAAGTATTCACGATCAAACTCCTCATCGAAGGCCGTTTCGGTCTCGTCAAGCAACGCTTCGTCTGCTAGACCATCTTCCACGAACTCCTCATCAACCCAACTGGTAGGTTCCGCAAGAAAGATGTACTGGGATAGGTCAAGAATCTGAGATACTACCACCTCGAAATCTTCGGCATCGCAGACCTCGTCCGGAGCGATCGCAACGAGTTGGCGGGTGGGGTCGATGCCTGCGGCATCAATCTTGAGGAGTAGCCTGTCGCGGCGCGTCCGCGTAAAGTCCGCCTGACCAATCACGTTGCCTTCCTCGTCGCGCAGCGCCACGGTTGGCAGGTCAAGTGGTAAACCGGTCACGGTCCCCTCAAGGAACGCCTCGTCGACGAATGGCTCATCGATGACGACGAACCGGATATCGGTGGCAAGGATGGCGGGCTGGCCTTCCCAATCGGCAAAGAAATCGGGATCCAGGTCAAGAGCAAACTCTTCCTCCACCTCTGTCGTGGCGAATACAACCGGCACACCAGTCACCCAGACGCGCCGATTTTCTGCCACGGGCGTGTCGATGACTTCTTGATTGGCGCCCACCACTAGCGTCTCGTCGTCATCCGTGAAGGTGTCACTGGCAATCGTGAAGACGCCATTTGCCAGCACCTCGTCGATGCCACCTTCCACCGTTACCTCTTGCCCGCCAAAGGCCAAGGGGTTGTCATTCACTTCCTCCAGCGGCACCTGATCGAATTCGTCCTCTAGGAGATCATCCTGGGCGGATACGAGTGCCGACCCTTGAAACATCAAGAGAACCAGCAGTAGTGCTAACAAGGGGCCCAGCATCCTGAATAGCTTTCGTGTCATCTACTTCTTCCTCCTCTATCTGCTATGTGTTGCTCCTTGGCTGCTGCAGTGCCAGCCATCGTGGCCCTATGCAGCCAATCCCAGGTCAGACTGGAACATCAAGGTCCTACTCCTACTCCGTACTGCGAGCAACACCCATTCCACAGCCAACTGTTTTTCCAATGATGAGCACTTTCGTATTGTCAGAATCATGCGTTTTGTCACCCCTTTTTCGTGCTCTATGCCCCTGCCGCAGTGCATCTATTTCGAGTATGAATAGTAGCAGTCGAGTTGTTTGGGTATCGTGAACGAGACTAGAGATTGGGTATCAGCCGTTAGTCTCCAGTCTCCAATCTCCAGTCTCCCATTCCCGAAAAGCTCCCTTGGTTCTGCACAAATCTGGCGATAGAAGGGCGCAACTCTCTTGACCCCACTCAAAGTTCGCTAACGGACTCTAGATGAGGTCGCTGAGCGAGCCGTCCATCATGAAGCGCTGGAGCGCGGAGGCCAGCAGCGGGGCGACCGACACCACGCGGAGGTGGGGCCACGCCTCCACCTCCACAGGCATGGTGTCGGTCACGACCACCTCCCGCACTGCCTCGTGCGTCAGTTTCTCGCGGGCCCCCTCCAGCAGCAGCCCGTGCGTGGCGGCCACCGTGATCTCATGTCGTGCGCCCGCCTCCAGTAAGGTCGCGATGCTCCGTGCGATGGTGCCGCCGGTCGAGATCATGTCATCCACGATCAGACAGGCTCGGTCGCGCACGTCCCCGACGAGATGGGTCACTTCTGTTTCGGTCCCGCTCTCCCGCCGCTTGTGGAGGACGACCAGCGCGGTACCGAGTCGCTGCGCGTAGCGGGTAGCCAGGCGCATCGCGCCTGCATCCGGTGCTACCACGACGGTATCGTCCGGAAGGCGCGACTCCAGATCGGCGCAGAGCGTTGGCATGGCCGTCAGGCTGTCGACGGGAATATGGAAGAAACCCTCGAGTTGCGGGGCGTGCATGTCGATCGTTACCACGTGATCGACTCCGACTGCTTGCAACAAGAGTGCGACCATACTTGCCGTGATCGGCTCGCGGCGACCGTGCCGTTTGTCGGAGCGCGCGTAGCCGAAGTAGGGTATGATGGCGGTGATGTGTGCGGCAGAGGCGCGGCAGGCTGCATCGGCCAGCGCCAGTAGTTCGACCAAGTGCTCGTTCACTGGTGGACAGGTAGGTTGCACCAGGACGACCTCTTTCCGCCGTACGGGATCGAGTAGCTCCACTGACAGCTCGCCGTCAGGAAAGCGTTCCACCTCGGGGGCGTTGAACGGCAACCCCGTTAGGCGTGCGAGGGCGAGTGCCAGTTCAGGATTCGCTGTGCCAGAATAGATCGCAAACTGGTGGGCCATGGATCCCCCTCTTGTCGGGCTGTCTGCTTTTGCTTGAGTCCTTGTGCCACCAGATTGTAGCGCAACTTATCACTTGTCAGGAGTGACCTGCCTTTGCGCCTCCTCAAGCTACACCGTTCGTCTTCCCAAATCTGTCGCACCTAGATGATATCATATCCCTCGAACAAGTGTGCTAACAACTGTTATCCTTAGAGGGAGAAATGGTATGTCATCATCAGAAGGCAGACAACAGGCCCTGGCAGCCACCGTATCGCAGCTACGCAAGCGTTTCGGGGATGGGGCCATCATGAAGATGGGCGATGCATCGGAACTCATGGTCGAGGCGATCCCCACCGGCTCCATCGCGCTTGATATCGCGCTCGGCATCGGTGGGGTACCGCGCGGCCGCATCGTTGAGATCTACGGGCCAGAGGCAGCGGGGAAGACAACCCTCTGCCAGCACATCATTGCTGAGGCGCAGAAGCTCGGGGGCACCTGTGCCTTCATCGACGTGGAGCATGCGCTGGATCCAGTCTATGCCGCCAAGATCGGTGTGGATGTAGATAACCTCTACATCGCGCAGCCGGACAGTGGGGAGCAGGCACTGGAGGTTGCGGAGGCACTGGTGCGCTCGGGTGCGGTCGATGTGGTCGTGGTGGACTCCGTTGCGGCGCTGGTGCCGCGCGCCGAGATCGAAGGGGAGATGGGGGACACCCATGTAGGCCTCCAGGCTCGCCTAATGAGCCAGGCACTACGCAAGCTGGCCGGGGCGGTCAAGAAATCGAATACCTGCCTGATCTTCACGAACCAGATTCGGATGAAGATCGGCGTCATGTTCGGCAATCCGGAAACCACGGCGGGCGGCCAGGCGCTGAAGTTCTACTCCTCAGTACGCATGGAGATCCGTGCCGTAGGGGGCTCCGGCGGGGCGATCAAGGAGGGCGGCGAGGAGGTCGGGCGTCGCTCGAAGGTGAAGGTGAAGAAGAACAAGGTGGCACCTCCCTTCAAGGTGGCCGAGTTCGATATCCTCTATAACGAGGGCATCTCTGTCCTGGGTGACCTACTCGACGTAGGGGCGGAGCTGGATGTGGTCGACAAGCGGGGGGCCTACTACTCCTTCGGCGACATGCGGCTGGGCCAGGGGCGCGAGAATGCCAAGCAGTTCCTGAAAGAGCATCCTGCCGTGCTGGAAGAGATTGACCAGCAGATTCGGGCGCAGAGTGGTTTGCCGCCCGAGGCAGCACCCGCCGCTCTAGAAGCCGCCCAGGAAGAGCTATTTGCGGCCTGAGTGGTGAAAGGTGCCCGGC
>JALZCF010000595.1 GCA_030863245.1 Chloroflexota bacterium | reverse complement strand
GCTTGGGCCTGCTCTTCTCGTTGGTCAAGATACCAGTGGATCCCCCACCCCGCCGCAGCAAGAGCAGTGAGGATTCCCAAGATTGTCACAACCATCATCCCTACTCCGAGATCGGAATTCCCGGATACGCTCCTTCCTGACTTCGGTACTGGACAGGTGGTGGCAGGTCAAGGGGTGTCGCAGCACGCCGCACCGCCGATCGCGAGAAGGTGTCCGCCTCCTCAAGCGCATCAAAGAGGTGGTGGACTGCCTCCCAAACTAGCCAATCCTGGGGCCACAGGCGTTCGTCACTATCGGTCACCAAGGGTTCCGGGTCATCTAGCACCTGCGGGTCCCAGTAAACGATTGTGTCACTGCGCCGGATAGCGGGCCAGGCCCACGCCCCCCACGCACGCATGTTTTCCACTTCATCGACAACCGTACCGAGCCAACGCCGTAAACCTTGTTGTCCCGAGGGCGCGAGTGGCCACCAGGCAACGCCAGCCTCTTCCATTAGCGGCGTAACCGCCTCCACCTCGTCAGGTAATAGCGGACCCACAACCGCTACAACCGCCGGGTCCACCACCACCTCGCGCGCCCGTTGCACGGCCGTTTCCGGGTCACCACGTGTATCCAAAATTACCCACTCGACCTGACGCCCCCTCACCTCTTCCTGGGTAGCGGCGCCAAGGGCGGGCAAAAGATGATATCCCTGCTCGCGCCGCTCCCCCTCGAAAGGCGCCAACAAGCCCACCTTCACAGGCGTTGCCGGCCGCTTCACCAAACAAGCCCCAAGCATCAGCGGAATAACCAGAAGCATCCACCACGTTTTCATTCCCCTAATCATAACACATCACGCAAATAGTTAGCGGAGCCTCACTTCAACGCGTACCCCTCCCCGCGCACCGTCACCAGCCACCGCGGATTAGCACGATCCTCTTCGATCTTGTCCCGCAGGCGCTGCACGGTCGTATCGAGGGCCTTACTGTCCGGCTTGACATGGTCCCATATCTCCTGTTGCAGCTCTTCGCGCGAGACGGTCTGTCCTCGTCTCTTCAACAGAATGTCGGCCAGCTTCGCCTCCGTTGGCGTTAACTGCCGCCTATCGCCATCGACGACAATCCAGCGCCCTTCCAATCGGAGGTCGTCCATCTGACCGGGTGAGTCGGACTGCGCGCGTACCCACTCACCAAAAAGGGGAGAGAAGAGTTCTGGCTCCCCTTCGGTGTCGATCAGGAGCGCCCGTTGATGGAGGCGACGCGTAGCAGGGGGCTCAACCTGTCCACGTCGTCCGCTCGCAAGGCTGGCTACGACCCACCGCTCCTTCTCCGTGAGATGATCCCATAGACTTGTGAAGAGGCCATTCGCATCCACCCGCAGGGCTTCCACTATCTCCTCCACCGGGGGCTTGCTTCCCCTCTCCTGGAGCAGGTCCCACAGATGGCTCGCGGCCATCTTCACGAGATCGGGATGCCCACCGGCAACGTCCAACAGATCCTCTGTCAGCTCTCCTGACCACGTAACGCCAACCCGATGGGCTGGCTCGACGAGCAGCGCACGTGCCTCCTCCCGCTCCAACAGGGCTAGGGAGCGAGTGGAGAAGAGGTTGTAAAGCGGAGAGGTACGACCCTCGAGGAGTAGCTCGTGGAGCGGATGAAGGGAGGCCGTGACATAGCCAATGTTATGTTCCATCACCAGAGCGCGCAGCGCGTGTGCGAGTCGCGAGGGTAAGGTCTCCAATACATCCAGTTCGTCGAGCAGGAAGACGACCCTGCAATCCTCATCCTCCAGAACCTCCAGGGCGTCAACAAGCGCCTCCAGATTGCCGTGCCAGCTCCGATCGCTAGAAGCACGGATCGCCTTGATCTGTCTCCAAAGCTCGGCGGGCAACTGGCCCCGCGTTTCACGGTCGAGGGCGCGGAGAATATGTCCTAGCATCATTGTCGCGGCAACATCATTCGCGGCATCGGCCAGATCCACCGCGCCTGGACTGAGTAGGGAGAGGTCGGCGTAGACGAGCAGGAGACGCTGGCCCGCACTCTGGAAGAAGGGGGCGTACCGCTCGCGCGCCCCCTCTGGATGGGCAAGGAAGTTAAGAAGCGAACTCTTGCCGATCCGCCGCAAACCGGTAATGGCGCAGCATTGCGGCTGCACATGTAGGATCCGCTCTAACAGCCATGACACCTCCTGCTCGCGACCGTAGAATTCCGAGGGATGGTTGACAGGCAGGCGGTTCAAATACGGGTTGGTAGATGGCATATCTAGAATCCTCACCAGAGTGGGTAATGGAGGGCAAACCAACGCCGGAAAAGCTCGATACGGACGTGGTAGCAGATGGAGCCGTCAGGCCGCTCAACACGTCTCACGGTCTCGAGCCGAGCGAGCCGTTCCAGCGTGCTCGTTATCTCCTCGAAGCTCATCTCGATCCCTGCATCATCGAGGGTGCGTCGGACACTTTCGGGGGCGATGGGAGCAATAGCGGACGCGGCGGGAGCCCTGCAGAGTGCCTGCAGGACCTGGTGCTGCACCACGCTCTCACGCTCCCAGAGATGGAGAAATTCGGAGCCATTGAGGTGGCTATGGCGCTTGACGACGGCTTCAATATCGGACTCGTAGACATTGCGGCGCTGATCCTGATTCAGCTGGGAGATGAGGTTGGAACCCAATATCTGTAGATAGTAAGGGTGACAGTCAGTGACGCGCAGCAGTGCCGAGATCGCGTCTGGCTCGAAGTAGACCTGTCCCCGTAGCGGCTCCTGGATCAGTCGCTGCGCCGACTCCACATCGAGGTGATGCAGCCGCACCTTCTGGGTCACGTTGAGTAGCTCGAGGACGCCATCCTCCCGCAGCATCTCCGCCACGTCGTCACTCGTGCAAAGCAGGATCGTGAAGAGAGGGTTGTGCTGCATCACGGATCGAAGCATGTGGAAGATCTGGAAATCCAGCCGGCCGTTACGTACCGACTCGACAAGGGTGCCGAACTCGTCGAGCGCCAGCAGGACCTTCCTGTGCGCGTAGCGATGCGCATCCGTCAGCTGCCCGATATACTCCATGAACGTCTCCAGTGGCTCGGCCTGAAACGCTTGGATGGCCGGAAGGGAAACGCGGCGCTCGCTGTCCAAGGCACGCCGCAGACGGTAGGCGATCAGGCGCAGCACATCGGCCGCATCGCTTTGAGCGACACTCTGGAGATCGACGAAGGCAAAGCGATAGTGGTCACGGAGGAGTCGCGAGTGGCTGAGTTGCTGGAGGAGAGATGTCTTGCCGATGCGTCGAGGGCCCTTCACCAACAGGCTAGGCGCGTACTCGCCTCTCAGGTAGCCCTCGATCGCCTGCATTTCCTGCGCGCGACCCCAGAAGCGACCATCCCCCGAAACCGGTCGGCCAGGAGAGAAGGGGGAGATGATCGGTTGCGGTGGCGTGAGGAAGGGGCTGAGGTCGACCATCGCGGTGTCCGATTCCCGTCCGTCGACCAGCACGCGGTTTACGTTGGGGACAGCCCGGATAGTATTGATGAGGTACCCTAGCTCCAACTCGTTCGCCACCTCTAAACGGAAACTCACCTCATCCATCGCGCCGCTCCGCTTCCCTTCAAAGTGGACGATATCGACATTCGCGCGCAGGATGACTTGTGTTAGGTCGTGGATCAATCCCTTCCTGTTCGTCGCTCTCAACGTAAAGTCGACATGGCGTGCCTTGACCTGCCCTGACTTCCAGCGCAACCCCACGACTCGCGCCCGGTCCACGAGGCTGGGGCACTCTGCCTCGTGCAGTTCGACCCCTCGCTCAGTATGGTAGCCGGCAATGGGCGTGTTTGGTTGGGGAGAACAGCACTCGACAGGTAGGATCATGTCGGGATGCCAACCGGGGAAGCAGGACGCCGTTTCGGCAGTCGGCTCCACCTCCACCTGTCGGAAGGTCTTACGTTGGGAGGGTAGGGGTAGCAACAGTTGATCGGCGATATCCTTGGCACGCAAGTTACCGCGTGCCACGCTGATGAACAATTCTTCGGCTGTGCTGCCCATCTCGCTCGCCAGCATCCCAAGCCGACCCTCCAGATCGTCCAGCTTGCGGCCCCGCTTTCGTAGTATCTTGTCGATCCGACGACGACCCTTCTGCTCCGGTTGCCGGCGCAACTGTGCCTGAATGCTCTCGCGCGCCTTGCTCGTTCGCACCCAATCGAGCCACTCTGGGTCGGGCCACTCCCGCCCGAGATCCTTTCGGATCTCGACGACATCCCCTGAATGGAGCTCGACATTCAAGGCCACCTCCACCCCGTTGACGAAGGCAGCCCCCGTCTGGCGGCCAATGTCGGTATGAATCTCGTAGGCAAAGTCGAGCACCGTAGCGCCCTCCGGGAGCTCGATCACATCTCCTCGCGGCGTGAGAATCAAGAGGTGCTCTTTCTGCCTCCGGCGAAGCGACTCGATGAAATGTTCCAGGGCGCGTAGCTCTGTGGGTTGCCAATCCGTCGGTCGTGACCCCTTCCGCCAGTAATCGTACGCAGCACGGATGAGAATGCCACGCTGTGCGAGATCGTGTAACCGGCGGGTTCGTAGGGAGACGCGGTGGGGTTCGCTGTTGCGGATGACATTGGTATGGAGCGCCGCGTACCCATTCGCCTTGGGCTGTGCAAAGTAATCGCGAAAGGAGGCAGTGCCCGGTGTGCCACAGGTGTGTACGGCACCGAGAGCGAGATAGGCAGCTGCCACACTATCGGTAAGGATGTAGGTAATAAAGAGATGCCGGGCATCGAGCTGACTCAGATCGCTCACATCCTGCGGGGTTGCATGCAGATGCTGGCGTTGGATGGATGCCACTTGCCGGGGAAGGAGCTCGACTCCCGCGTGCTCCACCCCATGCTCGGTAAGCGCTGCCCCGACGATCTGCTTCCATTCCTTGATGTCGTCGGCCCGGTCGAGGAGCGCCTGCTCCCGCCAGCGCTGCACGGCGGCGTACTGTTCCGGTTCACGCAATTTGAAGAGATGATCCTCCATCTCCATCCGCACCTGCCACATGCCGATCCGTTCCAGAAGGGGTAGATAGACCTCCGTGCTGCTGAGGAGGAGCAGATGGCGCTGCTCTGAAGTAAAGGCGTCCAGATGACGCAGATTAGCTAGGCGATTCGCGCAGCGAATGAGGACCGCGCGGACGTCCTCCACCATCAGGTCGAAAATCTTCTGGAGCCGACTATTGTCGCGTACATAGCTGACGATAGAATCATGCTGCGCGATGCGATGCACGACGTGGAGAAGTGCCGCCAACTCCTCTTGTCGGATGCGTTGTCGGGCTGCATTCAGGGATTCCACGTGCCCAAAGCGAACAACGTCGTGAAGAATGCCACCCAATACAATAATGGGCTCCACCTCCCAACTAACGAGAACCTCCCCGACATCCAGGATGTGGATCAGGTACGGCTGACCGTTGTTACGTACCTGCCCCGCATGCGCTTCATGCGCCAGAGTGACGACGCGTTCCCACAGCTCGACCATCTTTGGATCACGTGCAAGCACGTATGATTCAATTGCCAGCCACCGCTCTTTCAGATACCCCATCTTCTACCGTGCCATCGAGTCAACAGGAATGAAACAATTATAAAACAGGAAGGGATCAAACGAAAGAGGGCGTTTGGGCGTCATTCTGTCCTTTCGTACAGGTGTGAAACTGACCCATCGCGCGGCGCGGCGGCTCTTTTGGTTTGGTATAGTTTCACCATCGAGTCATAGCAATCGACATGGAACATCATGTCATATGATGTCATGGGTTGAAAGGATAAATAGTAGATGACTACGCGAAGTAACGAACGAGCCGCTCTGATAACCGGTGCCTCCCGTGGCTTAGGCCTGTCCCTAGCCCGCGAGTTGGCTCGCCGCGGCTGGACCCTGATCATTGATGCACGTGGTGCGGAGGCGCTGGAGGCCGTAGCGAACGAGCTTTCCCAGTGGACAGAGGTTATTGCCATCCCTGGTAGTGTGAATGACCCGGAGCACCAACGTGCCCTCGCAGCGGCTGCGGAGGAAGTGAATGGGCTGGATGCACTGGTGAACAACGCAAGCATTCTTGGCCCCAGCCCGCAACCAGTCCTGCTGGAGTATCCGCTCGACGTGCTGGAGGAGGTGTACCGCACCAACGTCGTCGCGCCGTTGGCTCTTATCCAAGCGACCCGGCATCACCTCAAGTCCGGTGCACGGATCGTCAACGTGACGAGCGATGCCGCCGTGGAGGGGTACGAGGGCTGGGGTGGATACGGCTCAAGCAAAGCGGCCCTCGAACAGCTCTCCAACGTTCTTGCGGCCGAGAATCCGTCGTTGCGTGTCTACTGGGTGGATCCGGGCGACATGCGAACGCAGATGCAGCAGGAAGCCTTTCCCAGCGAGGATATCAGTGACCGGCCGCTGCCGGAGGTGAGCGTACCGGGGTTCGTCCAGCTACTCGAGGGCGAGCTGCCCAGCGGGCGCTATGCTGCGCGGGAGATCGTGCCGGAGGTGGTAGGATGATCCAGATGGTTGAACGCGTCGGCACCAAGAACTTCACGCCGATCCGCCTACATAAATCCACTGTCGACGATCTCTGGTCACTCGATTTCGAACTTCCATGTGAACTCAGTGCCAGCGAGCCCCCGGAGGCACGGGGACTCGATCGCGATGAGGTACGCCTGATGGTCTCCTACCTCGCCGATGATAGTGTCGTCCACACGCGCTTCCGCAACATCGTCGACTTCCTGGAGCCGGGCGACGTGCTGGTGCTCAACACGAGTGGCACGCTGAATGCCGCCTTGGAGGCAACGCGCGAGGACGGCACGCCGGTCGAGTTGCACCTCTCCACCCGCCTGCCTGCCGAGTTGTGGGTGGTCGAGTTGCGCCTGCCAGGCGAGGAAGGTACGCAACCCTTCTACGATGCGGTAGCAGGTGAGACGCTGCGGCTGCCGGGCGGTGGGACGGCCAGGTTGCACACCCCCCACAATGCGGGCCAGCGCAACCGGCCGGACGCGCAGGTTCGGCTCTGGATCGCGACGCTGGACCTACCCTGCCCCGTGCACGGTTACCTTGCAGAGTTTGGCTTCCCGATTCGTTACAACTATGTAAAAAGAGAGTGGCCCATCAGCTACTACCAGACCGTGTATGCCACGGAGCCGGGCAGTGCAGAGATGCCCTCCGCGGGGCGTGCCTTCACCGACGATCTGATTACGAGGCTGGTGGCAAAGGGGGTACAGATTGCGCCTCTCATCCTCCACACCGGCGTTGCCAGCCTGGAGGATCACGAGCCGCCCTACGAGGAATTCTACCGGGTACCGGCGGAAACCGCCCGTACCGTTAACGCGGCGCGCGCCGCCGGTAGGCGCATCGTAGCAGTCGGCACGACCACCGTGCGCGCCCTGGAGACAGTTACCGACGCCGAAGGCATCACACATCCTGGGGAGGGATGGACCCAGCTCATCATCACCCCCAAACGCGGACTCCGCGCCGTCAACGCCATGCTCACCGGCCTCCACGAGCCCCGCGCCACCCACCTCTCCATGCTCGAGGCCCTCACCGGACGCGAGCACTTAGAGACTACTTACGCGGAAGCATTGGAGAAGGGTTACCTGTGGCATGAGTTCGGAGACCTGCATCTGATACTGCCATAAGTGGAAGGATGAAGGATGAAGGATGAAAGGGAACGGCGTGTGGGGGTGTGAGAATGTGAGGGTGTAGAGTGTAACGGCTGAAAAGTGAGAGGATGGGGGCGGTGGGGGCGATGTGTGAATTGTGAGATTTATGTCCGATTTTGGGGAATTTTGGGGGAGAAATGGGGACAATGAGACAGGGATCGGGGTGTTTGGGGTGTGTCTGAAATGTCCGATTTTCGGGGGAGTCTAGTCGGAAAAATGTCCGGATCGGACATTTTTAATGGCTTGTCCGATGTCCGAAATGTCCGATTTTCTATAAATTTAGCCTTAAAATCGCGATTTTCGTAAATTTTAGCCTGAAGAAGGAAGGATAAAAACGACAAGGAGGAAGGAGGAAGGATGAAAGGGGCTCGCGCAAAGACGCAAAGACGCAAAGGGGAGGGGGCGATGTGGTGGCTTTGCGAGGTGGAGTGTGTGGGAAGCGAGGGGCGTAGAAGTGTAGACTTGAAGCGGCTTGGTCTACACTTCTACGGTCTACACTTACTGCTTGGTTTGCCTTTGCGACAGAGACGCGACGCACGGCCTTCGCGTCACCCAGGTGGGCACCTCCTCGCCTGTAGCTTGTGCATCCTGTACAAGTAGGAGGTGTCATGGTTGTTTCACTGCTGGACTGGTGGCGCTGGCGCAAGCGGCGTTTCTAGGGGAGAATAGCGCGAGCAGCGCGGCTCTACTTTGTAATCAGGAGGCAGTGAGCGACGATGAGCTCGATAGAAGGTATTATCTGGGACATGGATGGAGTGTTAGTGGATACAGGGGAGTTCCATTTTCAGGCGTGGCGCTTCTGGCCTATGATATCCCGTTTACCCGCGAGACCTTCCGCCAGACGTTTGGTATGAATAACACCGGCATTCTCCAGCAGCTGCTTGGCGAACGCTTCTCACCCGCGCTCTCTACTGAGATAGGCGAGTTGAAGGAAGAGCGCTTTCGCGTGGCGATCGAGGGACAGGTGCAGTTGTTGGCCGGTGTTCGGCCGCTATTGGAAGAGCTTCATGAGCTGGGACTTGCTCAGGCGGTCGGCTCGTCTGCGCCCCAGGCGAACATTGACGCCATTGTAGACGCGCTGGGTCTCGCGCCGTACTTCGATGTGCTTGTGTCGGCCGCGGACATGCCCGGCAAGCCGGATCCGGCTGTTTTTCTCACGGCTGCACGCTTACTCGATGTTAAGCCATCTCGGTGCGTCGTACTCGAGGACGCGGTCGCGGGCGTCACGGCCGCGCGGCGGGCTGGGATGAAGTGCATTGCCGTGACCACCACTAATCCGGCCTCCACCCTAGAGGAAGCGGATCTGATTGTGGACCGGCTTGATGAGTTGAATGCTGCTCGGATTTTGGCTCTCTAGTGTGGAATGAGAGGAGTGTAGTAGATAGCGCGCACTAGCTTGGCTTGGGTACAGAAGTGGGTCAGGACCCGGCGGTAGTCCACGTGAAGGTTGAAATCAAGAATTGTATGAGCTGGCCGTTAAGTGCCACGTAGGCGATGACACAGAGCGCCACGACCAGTACCAGAAAGGCTACAAGTCGCCAGCCCGAAGGTTTCTTTCGGCGGCGCGAGAGCCTCCTTCGCAGAGTTGCGATACTCGTTCCCGTCTTTTCCACTTCTCTATGGTTCACAGCTCTTTCACCAGGTCCTCATCAAAGGGCGTTGACCAAGGAATCCGTTTTGCCAATCCCAAGCGTAAAGAGTATTCAAAAGCACGAGGGGCACAAGCGAAGGGGATAGAGGGTAGGCGAGACACCTCTGCGCCGCCAACAGTCCGGATATGACTATTGATTGCACTGAGGCTCAGGAAGAGGCTAACCAGGACGTCATAGCTCACTGCCTATTCCGTAACATGCAGATCTCGGGTGCTATTTCTGTTAGGTCAAGAAAAGTGTCTGTCTGGCGACAGAGCGCGGCGGCAAGAGTACTCTTCGGCCCTTGTTGGCTACCTACTATTACGACCTGGGAGGTGAGAAAGCTCTAAAACTCGTCGAGCGTGTAATACGATTGCCTGTTTCAGGGTCATCGCTTTTAAGGGACGGGGTCAAGATAGAAATGGAGATGACGATCTCGCAGCTGTGCCACCTCCCCGCAGGCAAGCAGCTTCTCGGTCGCAAACTCGCGGACCGTTTCTAGCATCCCCACGCGCGGTTCCCCCTCTACCTCCTCCAGCCACCATAGCAGACTCTTACCGAGAAGGGATTCCACGCTCCATGACATCGAGCCGCGCCTCGCCTGTGCCATTACAGATAGCCTGAGCCGCCTCCAGCGTGCAACCACCGACAAAGCTGCTCAAGCGGGCAAAGACCCGTTGTTCCCCGTCATATAGCAACTGATAGCTCCACTCAAGCATGGTGTGTAGTAC
>JALZCF010000567.1 GCA_030863245.1 Chloroflexota bacterium | reverse complement strand
GGTCTATGCTTATCCCGGGATTGCGACGCGGATCAGGGGGGAGGTGGGGGAGAAGTTGGCGGGGGTGGCGCCTGGTGGGCTGAGCAAGTGCTTCTTTACGCTCGGCGGTGCGGATGCGATCGAGCATGCGATGCGGATGGCGCGGTTGTATACGGGGCGGGAGAAGATTGTGACGCGCTATCGTTCCTACCACGGTGCGACGGCGGGCGCGGCCAGTGCTGGGGGAGATCCGCGGCGGCTGGCCACGGAGCCGGGAGTGCCGTGGATCGTGCGCGTCCATGATCCGTACCGCTACCGCTGCCTCTTCTGTCGCGATCTGCCTCAGTGTAATCTGATGTGCGAGGAGCATATCGAACAGACGATCCGCTTCGAGGGGCCGGAGAATGTGGCGGCCGTGTTGCTGGAGGGCTGGAGTGGCTCGAGCGGGATCATCCAGCCGCCGCGCAATCGCGAGTACTTCCAGCGCCTGCGCGACTTCTGCAGTGCGTACGGCATCCTGATCATCGTGGATGAGGTCATGAGCGGCTTCGGACGTACGGGAAAGTGGTTCGGGATCGAGCATGCCGGGATCGAGCCGGATATCATGGCGGTGGCGAAGGGGCTGACGAGCGGCTATCTGCCCCTTGGTGCGACGGTGGTTAGCGAAAGGATCGCCGATTACTTCGAGGAGAACCATCTATGGTCAGGGCTGACCTACTCGGGTCATCCCATGTGCCTGGCCGCGGCAAGTGCGTGTATTGACGTGTATCGTGAGGAGAAGCTGATCGACAATGCGGCGCGGATGGGCGAGGTGATGGAGCGCGAACTGGCTCAATTGCAGGTGCAACACCCCTCTGTCGGAGAGTATCGCGGCATCGGCCTCTTCTACGTAATCGACCTGGTCAAGAATCGCGAGACGCGCGAGCCCTTGAGCGCCTGGAACCAGCCGCTCAGCGAGCCAATGGTGCGCGTGAAGCACCACCTCCGCGACAACGGCCTCCACACCTTCGTTCGCTGGAACTGGATCTTCTGCGTGCCGCCACTCATCATCACCGAAGCGCAGATTCAGGAGGGAATGAACGTGATTTCGGGGGCTCTGGAGATCGCGGACAAGTATTACGAATGAAGTGCGGAATGCGGAATGCGAAGTGCAGAATGATCCAAATGCGGAGTACGGAATGGATCATTCTGCTAGGCAACATGCAACATGCAACATGCAACATGCAACAGTCCAGGAGCTAACAGTAGATGAGCGATAACGTGCGGGTCGTTGGCATTGAGGCGGTGCGGGCGGCGGCCCGGTTGTGTGAGGCGGTGCGGGTGGGGATGGTGCGGGGGGAGATGGCGGAGAAGTTGGACAAGGCGGATCGGTCGCCGGTAACGGTGGCTGATTTTGGGGCGCAGGCGCTGGTGTGTCGGCGCATTTGGGAGAGTTTTCCGGAGGATGCGATTGTTGCGGAGGAGGACAGCGCGGTCCTGCGGCGCCCGGAAAGTGCGGGGCAGTTGGCGGAGGTGACCCGCTATGTGTGCGAGCAGGTGGGGGAGACGCCGAGCGAGACGGTTTGTGAGTGGATCGACCGGGGGAACAGCCTGCCGGAAGGGCGCTACTGGGTGCTGGACCCGATCGACGGGACCAAGGGGTTCCTGCGCGATGACCAGTACGCCATCGCGCTGGCGCTGATCGAGGAGGGTGCGATCCAGTGGGGATTTCTGGGCTGCCCGAAGTTGCCCCATGACCGCCATCTGGGCGTTCTCTTTGTGGCGCAGCGAGGGGAAGGGACGGTTGCCTATTTGTTGGAGGGGGAGCCGTTGGGCGCGGTCAGGGTGAGCGAGCTGAGGGACCCCTCGCAGGTCTGTCTGGCGGAGAGTGTCGAGTCCGGGCACACGAATCGTAGTCTGTCCGTGCAGTTGAAAGAGATGTTGGATATCAGGACGGAGTCCCTTCGCATGGACAGCCAGGCCAAGTATGCAGCTGTGGCGCGGGGGGAGGCGGAGATCTACCTGCGAGCTCCCAACCCTAGAACCCCTGATTATCGGGAGAACATCTGGGATCACGCGGCCGGCTGGCTTGTCGTCAAAGAGGCGGGCGGCGAGGTGAGCGATGTCTATGGGCGCCCGCTCGACTGGTCCCGTGGCCGCCGGCTCGAAGAGAATCTCGGGGTGGTTGCGACGAATGGGCGCGTGCACGAGGCGGTGATTGAAGCGTTGGCGACGTTATTGCAGTAATACCAGTTGTGAAGTGAAGCATCGCAAGCGAGCATAGCGGTTCGTGGCATGCGCACTGGAGGCACACGGGAGTGTGTACTACGAACCAAGGGGCGGGAGATGGGACATAGAATTTTGTACGATTCGTTGATAGTGGGTGGGGGGCCGGCGGGATTGACGGCGGCGCTGCAGCTGGCGCGCTTTAACCGGCATCCCGCGATTTTCGACAGTGGGATGGGGCGCTCGACGTACCACCAGATCAATCACAATTATCTGGGGTTCCCGGGTGGGATTCATGCGCGCGAGCTGCGTGAGCTGGGGCGGGAGCAGGTCCGTGCGTACCCGGTGGTATTCGTGGACGAGGCGGTGGTGGAGGTGTGGCGCGATGGGGAGTTGTTCGTTGCGCAGGTAGAGAGCGGGGAGGAGTTCCTAGGCCAGACGATTGTCTTCGCCACGGGCGTGCGTGACCACTTTCCCCATTTCCCGAATTGGGAGGAGTTTGTGGGGCGGAGCTTTTTCTGGTGCATCACGTGTGATGGATACAAGACACGCGGCAAGCACATCGTGGTGCTTGGCAATGACGACGATGCGGGCGTGACGGCAATGCAGTTTCTCCAGTACACCAGGCGGATCACCTTCCTCACCAACTCGCCCACATGCGGGATCAGTACAAAGGTGCAGAGGGCGCTAGAGGAGCAGGAGATTCCTATCGTCGTGGGCGAGATCGGACGCATCGATGGGTATGATGGCATCATCGGGCAGATCGTTCTGAAGGATGGGCGCTGCGTCGATCTGGACTACCTCTTCAACCTCCAAGGCAAAACCCCGAACAGTGAGCTGGCGCAGCAGATTGGGGTGGAGGTAGATGAGCATGGATATATCCAGACCGATGTGGACCTGCACACCAACATCCCGGGCGCATTGGCCGCGGGCGATGTCACACGCCTCTTCGCCCACCAGATCGCGACAGCGGTACACGAGGGAATCACTGCTGCCTGTGCCGCGAACTACTACCTGTACGAGCCGTGGCAGCGGCATGAGAGCTATGAGGAAAGGGAGGCGCGGCAGGCGGAAGTCGAGGAGGTCGCGTAGAGGAGCTCTGCGCTGAGGTGCGCCCGACCACTCAGCGGCGGGGAGCTGCTTTCATATGGCTGGGTCCATTCATCTGTCCTAGTACAGCTGAAGTCAACTTCAATCTGATTCCAGGTCACTTCTAGCAGAACGGGTGTTGTACCGCACCTGTCGTGAGACCAGAACGAGGAGCGTAACAGCGGTAAGGGGTAAGACAAATAGCAGCATGACATTGCTAAACGCGGGTAGTCGGTCATGCTCCGTGGCCTCTAGGATGAGATAGAGCGTATAAGCGATGTAGTAGCCAAGGAAAAGGATGCCTTCCCACCGCGCAATAACATAGCCAGTGAAGAAAATCGGAAGCGTACTGACTGCCACCACGATCATCACCGGGATATCGAAGTTCACTGCCGCCGGTGGTACCTCCACGCCTGTCGGTGCTACGGCAATGACGGAACCTAACACCAGCACAATGTTATAGATGTTGCTGCCTACCACGCCTCCAACAGCGATATCCCGCTCACCACGCAGGCTGGCGACGCCCGACGTGGCGATTTCAGGTAACGACGTACCGATGGCAATGACCGTCAATCCGATAACCAGTTCACTCACTCCGATGACCTGTGCCACGGCAATGGCCCCATCTACGAGCCAATTTGAGCCAAGCACCAAGAGCGCGAGACCACCCACGACTAGCCCGAATTGAAGTAGAAGTTGCCATCCACCTTGGGCAGGTTCGCCACCAAACTCCTGAGCATATTCCTCTTCGATCTCTCTACTTTCGTTGCGGCTCCGCCGTACCACAAAGATTGTGAAGGCGATCCCGATTGCCAAGAGTAGCAGGCCCTCGATCCGGCTCAATGTGCCATCCAGGGCCAATAGAAGCATCAGGAATGACAGAGCAACCATCAACGGAACTTCCAGGCGCACCAGCTGCTGCGCAACAATCAGCGACGTGATAGAGGCTGAGATTCCGAGAATAAGTAAGACGTTTGCAATGTTGCTGCCGATAATATTACCCAGGGCGAGTGCAGCCTGCCCAGTCAAGGCAGATTGCACACCAATTGCCAATTCCGGCGAACTCGTACCAAATGCAACGATCGTCAGACCGGCTACAAGGGGCGAGATACCAACAGACGTGGCCAATCGCGAGGCTCCTCGCACAAGCGCTTCTGCTCCGATAAGTAATAAGCCCAATCCTGCAACGAACAAGATGAGTGTTACACTATCCATGCGACCTTTCGCTGTACTAGGGAATACGGGTGTGGTCGCGGGGATCGAAGAGGTGGAGGTCCTCGGGCGCGATGGTAAGTTCTAGTGTGTTGCCGGGGCGGACGGTGGTTGTTGCTGGTACCTGGGCGATGAGCGGCTCCTCCTCCATCTCCCCGTAGATGACTTTGACGCGCTGCGCTAGAAGCGGTTCTACCTGGGTGGCGGCGATCGAAAGAGGGCCTTCTGCTTCGATCTGGAGATGCTCTGGCCTGAACCCGACCAGTATGGGGCCATCCGCAAGGCGGGTCCGGAGTGGTGGGAGCGGGAGGGGCTGCTTGGCTCCGTCAATCCAGAGGTGCTCTCCCTCGATGCGGGCGGGGAGAATATTCATGGCGGGAGACCCCACGAACTGCGCCACGAAGACGTGCGCGGGGCGCCGGTACAGCTCTCCGGGCGTGCCAACCTGCAGGATCCGTCCCTCGCGCATCACCGCCATCCGATCGGCCAGCGCTCGCGCTTCTTGTTCGTCGTGTGTGACGTAGAGAGCGGTCGTATGGAAGAGCTCCATCAACCGGCCTAGTTGGGCGCGGGTTCGGAGCCGCGTCTGAGCGTCGAGCTTGCTCATCGGCTCGTCCATCAGCAGTACGGCGGGATCGGAAATCAGAGCGCGGCCCAAGGCGACGAGCTGCTGCTCGCCGGCGGAGAGCGTGGTCGGCGAGCGCTCCAAAAGGTACTTGCGATCGATTCCCAGTCGCTGTGCGGTTTCCTGGACTCGTTTGTCGATGTCAGGTTGATTCCGAATCTTGAGCGGAAAGGCAATGTTGCTGCGGCTGTCGAAGTGCGGGAACAACGCGAAATCTTGGAAAAGCATCCCTATGCCGCGCTCGGCTGGGCGCAGATCGGTCACATCGCGCTCGTTGAAGTATACGTGACCGGCATCCGGCTCAATCAGGCCCGCGATGGTCTTGAGTAATGTGGTTTTCCCGCACCCCGAAGGTCCGACCACCGCCATCGTCTCCCCATTGCGTACGTGAAATGAGATGTGGTCGAGCGCAGTGACGCTCCCGTAGCGGACGGTAATTCCTTCAAGTCGAATATGAGGCATTTGCCCCTTCCCCCTTACGCGGTTTTTGGTTCTCCCCGCTCTGCCCATACCTGAACGAGCTCGACGATCGTCTGGACGGCTTTCGCCATCGTGTCGGCGCTGACCCATTCACGGGGAGAGTGATAGTTGTGCATGCCGGTGAAGATGTTGGGCGTGGGCAGGCCTTTCTCGGTTAGTCGTGAGCCGTCGGTGCCACCACGGACGGGCTTGGAGAACGGTTCCAGCCCGGCGCGCCGGATAGCCTCCTCCGCATAGGCCACGACGTGTGGGACCTTGTTGAGGGTATCTCGCATGTTGCGGTATTGCTCCTTGAACTCGACCGCAATCTCCACGCGCTCGTCCGTGTGCTCGATCTCTTCCGCGATCCCGGCCAGGAGGGAGCGATACTCCACCAGCTTCTCATCGTGGAAGTCGCGCAGGATAAGCTTGATGGTCGTCTTCTCGACGCCACCCTCGATGACGTAGGGATGGATGAACCCCTCGTACCCTGAGGTGGTTTCGGGCGATAGGTGATCGTTGGGCAGGCGCGAGATGAATGCTACTGCGACCTTGATCGCATTGACCATCTTTCCCTTCGCATAACCCGGATGTTGGTTCCGGCCGTGAATCGTCACGATCGCCTGATCCGCAGAGAAGGTCTCGTATTGGATCACCCCTGCCGTCGAGCCGTCCATTGTGTAAGCATACTTCGCGCCGAACGCCTCCACGTCGAAGTACTCGGTCCCGCGTCCGACCTCCTCGTCCGGAGTGAAGCCGATGGCTACCGGGCCGTGCGGGATCTCCGGGTGCTGCATCAGGTAGGCGACCGCTGTCATAATCTCGGCCACACCCGCTTTGTCATCGGCGCCGAGCAGGGTCGTGCCATCGGTCGTCACGATGGTATGCCCAACGCTGTCGTCCAGTGCAGGGGATTCCGCCGGATCAATCCGCTGCTCGGGGTCGCCAGGCAGCACAATGATTCCTCCTCCATAGGACTCGATGAGCTGTGGCCTGACGTTCGCCCCCGTCACCTCGGGCGAGGTGTCCACATGTGCCAGGAACCCAATCGCCGGTACCCTGCCCGCGTTGGGGTGCCTCTCGGGCAATGTGCTGGGCAATGTTGCCAGCACGTAGCCATACTCATCCTGCCGCACATCTTCAACGCCCAACGCCTGCAGCTCTTCCCGCAGCAGATCGAGCAGATCGAACTGCTTCGCCGTCGAGGGGTAGCTTTCGGACTCCTCGTTTGACTGCGTATCGATCTGCACGTATCGCAAGAAGCGTCGCAGCACGTCCTCTTTGATGTCGAAGGTCATTCTGTTCTCCTGATTTGATTGTGGTAGGTTTCATGTAGGGAGGAGAGCTACCAGGTTTCGGACACCTGACAGGACGAGGCCGCCTGCAGCCAAGCGACAGTTATACGGCGCGTTCCTGTTTTACCTCTTCTTCATCGGTGGGTTCTTCCGGTTCCTCTGTTATCCCAGCCAGCACGCGTAGTAGGCCCCGCTCGACGAGGAGTTTCTCCCGATAGAGTACTTCCCACTCTTCGTAGGAAATCTCGACGGTCTGTAGCTCCTCCTCCAAGGCCTCCAGCTGCGCCATCGTACCCTCAGGCAACGTACCATGAGAGCGGCCGCGCGTGGCCTTCCAC
>JALZCF010000561.1 GCA_030863245.1 Chloroflexota bacterium | reverse complement strand
GTCCGGACGGCCCCCCCGCGCGCACCCCCCGTGCCGCGGGCCCGGCTAGCCGTCTGTCCGCTACTTCGCCCGGCCGTATTCGATGTCCGTCCGTACACGTTTGGCGAGCACGGCCGCCGCGTACCAGACGTTACGATTCTCCGTCTCCCTCTGGCCGGCGATGCTGTCCAACAGCGCGAGCACCGGCTGTGCGACTGGGCCGATCGGCCGCGAGCCGATCAGCTGGACCCCGTTCGTGCTCCAGCTCGTCACCAGCGGGATGCGGCGCACAGAGCGGTCGGTTACCCGTACGTCCGAGAACCAGATTGCGTTATGCGGGTCAACGTACCTCGCCAATGCCAGCATGGCACCGACGCGCGCAAGGTCCGGACGGGAACGGTCCGCCGCAACCTCCCTCAATGCCTCGTAAAGGCGTGCATCCCGCATTCGACCTGTGTTGAGCACCAGGTAACGAAGCGCTCCAGTATCGGCAGCTGCCGCGCGCCACTGTTCCGCGAGAATGCGAGGGCCTTCCTCGGTGCACGTTGTGATGTAGTCGCGAGCCCAATCGCGCTTCGGTGCAGGGTTTCCCGTGCTCAGAACCTGGGCTGCGAGCCGGCACTGGTTGCGGTGATGCATCTCCGCGGATCGGTCGTTGCCTTGGCCGGAGAGCGGGGTTGTGCTCGATATCAGCAGCAGGCAGCCGGCCAGCAGCGAGCGGCGCATGAGACGATTCCTCTCAGGCTTGTTCATTCTTCAGCTCCTGGCCGTGTTCGTTCTTGAGGGCGCATTCACCTTCGGAGTCGCGCGGTGTGGTGACGTTGGGATTGCCTCGTTTCTGATGGATCGCATTCGACTCCTGACGGGCGATGCGGTCGAGCCGGCCAAACTCGGCATCATACGTATCGATCAGGCCGGAAAACTCGGTGCTCACCATCGCTTCCAGCTTGGCGATGGCCGGGGGCACGTCCCGGATCACCGCTGTCTGGTAGACCCGGATGTGCTCCAACTCATGCGCCTGGACCAAATCCAAGAGACTTTGTGACACGACACTCTGGCTGCACCAATTGAAGCCTCCGAGCCGCGTCCCTCCTCCGCCCGAACCGGGCTCCTGTGCATTGTAGAAGTTGCTGCCGCGCCGAATCGCAGCCCGATTCAGAATATAGTAGGCGTAAATCGGGAACGATAAGTCCCCGTAGTAGTAGAGTCCGTGGTTCGGCCCTCCAATCACCTCTTTCGTTGGATCGAACGGATCATCCGTCGGGGCTGCCTCCTTGAAAAAGTTGGACAGTCCTAAATCGTGCGCGGCAGTCACCCTCGGCGGAAGCGTCAACCTGCTATCTTCGCCTTCCATCACCTCTTTGATGGTGAAAACCGGAGAATTCGCCCATACCCGGTCCTTCACCTCGATGGCAGCCGTTGAAGGCGGCGGGGTAGTCGAGCCGATCGTACCCGACACCTGCACCGTGCCGCTTTTCACCATCACCCCTTCCCATACGGTGGAGGTAAGCTCGCCGTCGATGCGATCCTCACCTTCAAAGGACCACTGTGTGATCGTGAGTGCCCCAGGAGCATTCTCGGGGTCCTTCTTGGCCTCGCAGCGAATTCTTTCCCCACGGATAACCGTGTTCGCTCCTCCTCGCTCACCGCTGCACACGAGTTTCAGCTTCGGCTGCTGCTCCTGGCAGCCGCTGGTCGCTACAGCCAGCCGCGCACCGGAGACAGCAAATGATGAGGCTGGCGCGCATGGATCAGCGTGGGTGTTTCGAACGAATGCGTACTGCCGCTCAACGTAGGCTGCCGCCTGCATTTTGCCGGGTCCGGGTGGGCGGTAGCGGCACGTGGTCTGGTACTCGCATTCAGCGACGTACCTGTAGCTGCCGGCGAAGCTCGGTTCCGAGCTGACGGAATCTCCGGGGAAGAAGTACCAGCCCACCATCCCGGCCGGGAGATGGCCATAGCCATGAGGGTTCCAGAACTGAAGGCCGTGGAGCGGCTGAACGGAATAGGTCCGCATGCCCTCGGCGTCGGGAGCTGCCTCGCTCAACTGCAACGGGTTCGGGATAGCGGTGGCGGAGACGGTGTATCCGCCCGAGAGGAAATAGCTGAATGCACCGAAGCCTGAAAGCGAGTTCCAGGCGATTTGCTGCTGAAGGTTGAGCTTACCATAGAGCGTGCGCGGGACCGCCTGATAATGGAGCCCGATCGCGGTTGCGGTCCCTGACCCCCGGAGCCGAAGGCCTCCACAGGTGGGGCCCGTGTTGGTGCAGATCCAGACCGGCCCCATGCCCTGGGACGTCGGCTCGGAATCGAAGTCGTAGGCAATCGGCCCACCAGGGCAGGGCCAGTAGGGCGGCTGATCCGCACATGCCGGATTGGGAGCTGTTTGGATCGCGCCGCTCACCTCGATCAGCACCCAGGTAGATTCCGGCGCCGTCGCGAACTGTACTGCCGGGAAGGTTGAAATCCCGCTGTTGGGAGGTGCGGCGAGGAACCCGCTGCCGAGGGCGGTAACGCTGGAGGTGGCAGATCGGAGATCAGGGATGGCGCCGTCGGGTGTGCTCGGTCCGGTTACCGGACGAGCATCGCACGCGGCCAGGACCGCAATCGAGCAAACTGCAGCAATTGAAACACAGTCGGCGATGCGTACGGGCGGGAGCCCGAGCGGACGTGCGCGCATGGGGAGGGTTCGTCTGAAGGTACGGCAGCCGGGCTGTCTCAACTGCGAGACCCCTAGCTTTGCGGCCCCACCTCGCGGCGGGTGTGCTCTTGTCGTTCTTCAACGGACTCCGAAAGTAACGTCTAAGGAGCGAGAAACAAGACGGAGCGTATTCACGGCCACCGCCGATTCAGAAAACCTCCTGGTTGCTTGGCGAGAACGATCAGATCAGTCCACGAGGCAGAACATCGAACGCCCCGACTCGGCCCGAGTCGGGGCGTTGTCTCAATCTGGTTGAGAAACCGGAGGGTGATCTGAGTCGACGGACAGTTCACGAAGCCACTTCGGCTCGGGCACCTGATTGGCTTCACCGACGTTTCGAACTGCCGAAAGGATAGTTGCGGTGGCTTCCTCCCGGTGCCCCGGCGGGAGGTGACGCACCATCAGGGCGAGGGCGGCATGCATTGTCTCGCCATCCGCTTCATCTTCTGAGGCAGCAGTCCGGCGCAGATACCACGCGGTCAGCTTCTGCCTGGTTGCCGCGTGAGGCTCGGAACCGGAAAGCAGCTTATCGATCCCCTTCCACGAAAGGCCGATTTCGCGCGAGCAATCCGCAAGGACGAGTCTCGTTCGCGAGAGTGCGAAGTGCGAGAATGCGCCGGGGATCGCTCG
>JALZCF010000522.1 GCA_030863245.1 Chloroflexota bacterium | reverse complement strand
CGGTATGTCCCTCCTGCCAGAGAAACTCCGAGGTTCGCAGGAAGGGGCGGGTGCGAAGCTCCCAGCGCACCACGTTCGCCCATTGATTGATGAGCAGCGGTAGGTCGCGCCATGACTGCACCCACTGGCTGAACATATGGTTGATAATTGTCTCTGAGGTGGGGCGCACCACCAGCGGCTCTTCCAACTCCTTGCCACCAGCATAGGTCACCATTGCCAGTTCCGGCGAGAAACCCTCAACGTGTTCCGCCTCTTTCTGGAGGAAGGAATAGGGAATGAAGAGGGGGAAGTACGCGTTCTCATGGCCTGTTGCCTTGAAGCGAATATCGAGTTGCTCCTTCACATTCTCCCACAGCGCGTACCCATAGGGGCGGATTACCATCGTCCCCTTGACCGGGCCGTAGTCTGTCATCTCCGCCTTCTGGATCACATCGATGTACCACGCCGAATAGTCCTCACTGCGAGGCGTAACTCCTTCTGCCATCATTGCTCCTTGTCATTCTCCGGGTGTCCTGGTTGGGAGGACTCGGCAGCATCCTCTGCGTCTTCCTGCCGTCTTGTTGGCAGCAGGTCGCCGCCTATCACATCGCCCTCGACGATTTCCTCCGCGAGCTCGCCCAGTGCATGCATCGTTTTCTTCACGGCCCGTACTATCTTCTTGACGGGCCGCTCGCTATGCGTCTCGACAAAGTCGAATGCTGCCTCTTCCACCGGCGTGGCATCCGGGTCTCCCCTTAGGTGGGCACGGTGCTCGATGATCCAGAGGTAAAGATCCGTCTCGGTCCTGTTCGGGAAATCTTCCAGGATTTCCTGCTCACGAATGTAGTTGACGAGCGGGACGTAGAGGCGGTCATACCAACTCTGCACCGCCTCCTCCCATCCTATCTCGCGATTGTTCTCCACGCCAAGATACCAACGGTGCACGTGGATGTGTTCCAACAATTTCTCGTACTGGCCCGGCTCGGTAAGACGAATAGTCTGGTCGGGACGTAGGTGGTGCAGGTTCGTTCTCACGAAGAAGTCAGCCCGCTCAGCCTCACGGACGATCACTTCGAGATCGGTGTCCGGCGTGATCGGGATCGGGGTGTCGATCTCCGTAACAACTGCGTCGATATAGGCTTGATCCCGTTCCCGTGCGACGGAGACACGGTGGTTCCCATCTTTCACGAAATACACATCGCCGATCTTGTACAATTCTACTGGCGGCAGTGGCACATCCTCATAGTGGGCTTTGTCGATGCTGAGCCAGCGGGACCTGGTCTGCTTCTGGCGGGGCAGGAAGGCCCGATCGAAATCTCGGTATCGCCCGACACTTCCCGTTATTTTCTCCAGCGGTACTTCCTCTAAGCCACGGTAACGCTGGCCGATCAAGGGTAATCTTGCACGTATCTCATCAAAAGGTAGAAGCTCATTGCTCCGACCAGTAAGCCAACTCTTAATCTGATTCCAGAACGCCCTTCGTGTCGCTCGGTCGTAGTCGCTTTGTATCTGTTGTTCTATCATCGTTTGTTATTTTCTCTGCTTCCACTGCTCCCAGTTCCACCGCGCCGGGAACAAGTTCTAGCTCCCGGTATCCGTAGCAGTTGATCACCTCTGTCTGATGAAACTGCAATCGGGTGACGGCGTTCGGTTGGTAGATATGAATGTGGCCGTGAAGCATCCAGCGCGGCTTGAACCATTCCAAGAAGCGGCGAAATGCGCTGAAGCCGGTATGGCAGCGATCGGAGTCATCGCCAACCCCTAGTGGGGGTGCATGTGTGACCAGCACATCCAAGAAGCGCCCGTGAATCGCGCGATTCAGGAATAGACGGGGGATGATCTGCATCACGTGCCAATACATTTGTTGATCTGTGTATTGGAAAGGTCCCCTGTTATAGCGCAGAGAGCCCTCGAAGCCCGCCATAAGAAGCCCCTCGAAGTTTATGACCTGACGATCGAGATCGACCGCGCCCCAAGGCCGGGTGCGGGGTCCGTCAGGACCGTGTTCCACCAGATTGGCGTGATTGCCACGTACGAAGAAGAGGGGCTTGTCCAGCATACTGACGATAAACTCGAGGTAGTAGTAGGGCAGATCCCCACAGCTAAGCACCAGGTCGACATCGGCGAAGCGCTCCCGAACTGCCGAGCTATAGATGAAATCTACGATTTTGTCACTGATCGCTAGTACTTTCACGGCTGTCCATTTCGTGCCTTCACTGGCTTGGGCGGCGACAGTGCCGGTGTTCTCTATAATGATAGTAAACGAGAATCGACCTGACTTCGGTCGATTCTCACAAAAACCTGCTCCGGCTCTTGTTGACTATCCATTGTTTTACTAAGCATCTTGGATGCCAGAGAGTAGAGCTTTAGAGGAAAGGGTACTTCTTAGCAGGCACTCTGTCAACGCTCCGTCAAGAAGGAATATGCCGCATCAACACGGTTGATAGGGAACAGAGCGCTATGTTGTGGGGATGGTGGGGCGAACCTCCGCCTTGCCCTGCTCGTTCACGAAGGTATTTGGACGTTTCTCCGGCTCTTCCATATCGATCCGCTGGAAGAGGTAGGTAATGTTGCGTCGGTTGGAGAAGCCGGCGTGGTTGCCCTCCGCATCGAGCGCGATGACGTGGAGGCCGCTGGCATACTCATCGTCGAGGGCATAGAGGTCCGTGATCGCCTCACGGCAGGCATTCCAGAGGGGTAAGCCCATCTTCATGTAGAACACCACGCTGTGCGCCGTATTCGCGCGCATGGCCATCTCGCCGCGGCCCGTGCAGGCAGCAGCCCCATAACGGCTGTCTGCATAGCCGCCCGCACCGACAATGGGGGTGTCGCCGACGCGACCTGGATACTTCCACGCCCAGCCACTGGTGCTCACCGCCACGGCAATTCGTCGCGAGCGATCCAGCGCAATGAAATTCACCGTGCCCGTGATGCTGCGGCCCTCATTGTACTGCTCGGCAGCCAGTTCCGGATCCTGTGCCATCACGGTAGCAAGATCCCGCATCTTCTGATAGTACGGCTCCTCACGTTCCAGCCGCTCCCGCCAGATGCGGCGGCTCTTCTCCGTGAGCAGATCGGCCTCCTCGAAGCCCATCTCAGCGGCGAACCGTGCCGCGCCCTCCCCCACTAGGAACGCGTGAGGGAGGATCTCCATCACGCGTCGTGCCACACTGATGGGATTGGGGAAACCGCGCAGGGCTCCAACCGCACCAGAGGATAGTTTGTCTCCATCCATAATGAGCGCGTCCAATTCCACCTGCCCCAGTAGATTGGGCAGGCCGGCACGTCCCACGCTGGTATCCTCAAGGTTGTCCTCCGCTGCGCGGGTCGCGGCTTCCACCGCGTCTAGCGCGCTGCCGCCATCGCGCAGAATCCCCATCGCGATGGGAAAGCCCGGGGTGCCGTTGTGAGAGGCGATCAGAATGGGTGTTGGCGATTGGCTCATGCTCCTGTCCTCTGTTTTTCACAAGACGATATCTGGTTATATTGTAGGCCACTTTGGTATCTAGCGGTACAGCAAGGCAAGTTCCAACTGACACAGAAGAGGATGGAGTTCACTTTACCGCGTTTGGCGAGGGGCCAGTTCAGATCCCTGGCGGCAGCACTCTTTTTGCTACTGCTAGTCCTCTTTGGCTGCTCTCGAGAGCGGGGGCTGAAGGATGTGGCGCCGGAGGGAATGAAGATCGGCGTCGCGGTTCATCCAAACCGCCTGGCGAATCCCGCCTTTGCGGCGCAGGTGCGCCACGATTTCAACTCGGTAGTACCTGAGGTGGCGCTGAAACATGAGTGGATTCATCCCTGCCCCCCACGCTGGCTGGTAGAGCAGAATCCGAGCGTCGCGGCATGGATCTCGACTTACAGCGGCGGTGGGGAGGACCGTGACGCGCAGCGTGACTGTCGTGAGGACCCGTCGGAGTGGAACTGGGAGCCGATGGATGCCATTGTAAGGTGGGCAAATGCCAATGATGTCGGGGTCTACATGCATCCGCTCGTGTGGCACTCGCAGAATCCGGGCTGGCTTACCCACCCCTCTATCACCTTGACAGCCGAGGAGCTGGATCGGGTGATGCGGGAGCATATCGATGGCATCATCGCGCATTATTGCGAGGTAGACGAGGGAAGCATCTATGCCTATAACGTGGTGAACGAGGCCGTAGCCGAGGATGGAACATTGTACTCGGGCGGTCCATGGCCTGCTATAGGCGACGATTACGTTTACAGAGCCTTTCTCTACGCAAGCGAGGCCCTAGAGCAACAGTGCCCCGACCGCGATATCAAGCTATTCTACAATGACCATGGTTTCGAGTTCGGCCCATTCGAGTGGGACGAGCGGGGACAACCAGCGAGCTGGGCAGCCGGGGTGTATGCACTCCTGGAGACGCTGCAGAGCGGGGAGCGACCGCTCGTGGATGGATTGGGGATGCAGAGTCACCTCCGGCTCTACCAGGCGGGTCAACCGCCGGCCGAGCCCTATACGTACACGCCTTTGTGGGAACCGAAGCAGATGACAGAGGTGATGAACATTTTCTCCCGCACGTTCGATATCGAGATTCACATTTCAGAGTTGGATGTCTCGCTCCGGCGCTGGCGTGAGGTCTGCGACCCGGATGCGCCACGGCCCCCGCTCGGCGGAGGGGATTGCCCCATCACAGACCCTGATCCGCGCGAGTTGTTCGATGAGCAGGCTGAGTGGTTTCGCAATGCGGCGCTCGCCTGCCTGCAAGCCGAGCGCTGCACCGGGTTGCAGGTGTGGGGCTTGGCGGACAATCTCTCCTGGCTGCGCGACTTCCGGCCCACGATGTTTGAGCTGTGTCCCGACGATGACATGCCTCCAAGCACCACCTCATCCACCTACTGTCCCAAACCAGCGTATCGGGCTGTGTACGAGGTGTTAGACGAGCCGAGGGAATGAAACGCTACCACGCGGATAGCCCAGTTGCTCACCCTTGTTATGTTTACTCTTGGACAAAGGTGTGGTATAATTAACCGCTTATGTAAACCGAGTAAGGGGGAGTGGAGGAGAGAGTGGTGCAGAAAAAGCTGGATATCCTAGAGCGTACGAAGCAACGTACGGGTAGCCTGGAAGAGATGGAAACGGATAACCTGCTCGCGATGTACCTGCGTGAGGGTGCCCAGCACGACCTCCTTGAGCGGGAGGAGGAGTTGCAGCTGGCCACGATGTGGCGCGAGGCCATGGCAGCGCGTGAGCGACTCGACGAGGTGACCGACGAGGCAGAGCGTGCCGAGTTGGAACGGATCATTCGGCAGGGCGAGCTCGCCCGGGAGCGATTGATTCGCGCCAACCTTCGGTTAGTAGTGAGTGTCGCCACGCGGTACCGGAATTACGATGTCCCGCTCGTCGACCTGATCCAAGAGGGGAACATGGGCTTGATGCACGCGCTCACCAAGTTCGAGCCGGAGCGCGGCTACAAATTCAGTACCTATGCGACGTGGTGGATCCGTCACGCGGTGGGCCGGGCCATTGCAGACCAGGGCCGTACGATTCGCCTGCCCGTGCATATGAATGAGAAGGTCCGCAAGCTGAGAGAGGCGGCCAACCGGGTGGAGCAGCGCACCGGCAAGGAGGCGACGATTCCCCAGATTGCCGAGGAGATGGATCTCCCGGAAGAAACGGTCGAGGAGTTGCTACAATATGCCCGTCACCCCATCTCCTTCGACGCGCCTGTGAGTGATGAGGACAGCAGCGCGGAGTTGGGTGATTTCGTGGCGGACGAGAACGCGGCCTCGCCTTTCGATGGGGCCCTGATAGATGGCCTGAACGATGAGCTTAGCGAGGCACTGACCTCGCTTACGCCGCGTGAGGCAAGGATTCTCCGCCTGCGCTATGGCCTACGTGACGGACGGGAACATACGTTGGAAGAGATCGGGCAGAAGTATGGTCTGACCCGTGAGCGCATTCGTCAGATCGAGAAGGAAGCGCTTCGCAAGTTGCGCCATCCGAGCCGAAGCCGTAAGCTGCGCGCGTTCGCGAGCTAGGGGCTGGAGATTGCGGAATGCGGAATGCGGAATGCGGATTGGAGACTGGGGACTGGAGGCTGGAGACTTTAATCTCTAGTCTCCAGTCTCTTTCTTCTTGACCACTGTCCACTAGCCACTGTCTTCCTCAAGGGGTAAGGAAAGAACGAAGGTTGTTCCCTCCCCTTCCACGCTTTCGACCCCCAGTTGACCGGAGTGGGCCTCCACCAATCCCTTGCTTAAGTACAGGCCGAGCCCGAGCCCTGAAAAGTTACGTGAGGAGGCATTCGAGCCGCGGAAGAAGGGTGTGAAAATCTTCGGCAGGTCGTTAGTGGGGATGCCAATCCCCGGATCGGTAACCTGTACCTGCGCCCACCCGTTATCACGCGTGGTGGTAACTACGATCTGACCGCCCTCTGGTGTGTACTTGATGGCGTTGTTCAGCAGGTTGTCGAGTACCTGCACGATGCGCGGGCGCTCTACATTGACGGGGAGCGCAGATGGGGCAGGCTGGAAGTCTATCTGCGTGTTGGAGTTACCCAGCATCTGACGCTGCCGTTGCACTGATGTATCAACAAGCTCGTTGAGATCGTGCCGCTCGAACTGCATGGCGGGCTTGCCT
>JALZCF010000511.1 GCA_030863245.1 Chloroflexota bacterium | reverse complement strand
TGGGGCGCTACCTTCCCGGCTCCGTCTGGCATCTACTTGGACGTGTCTATCTCGGCCAGCGTGCAGGCGTAGGTCGTGGCTCCGGTGCGCTAGGGGTCGTCCTGGAGCAGTCCCTGCAGCTGTTGGGTGCGCTGCTCCTCGTGACACTCACTCTCCCCTTCTGGCCAGCGGGGAGTGCAGTGCGGTCGTGGGCGTGGCTTGCCGCCCTCGTGCCACTAGGCTTCATTGGCATTCACCCCGCCCTCTTCTTCCCGCTGCTCAACCGCACGCTGACCCTCATCGGTCGCGAGCCCGTGCCCCCGACGCTCCGTTACCGCACCATGCTCGGCTACCTCACGCGCTACCTGTCCATTCACCTAGCCAACGGACTCGCACTAGGATTCGCGGTCCTAGCACTCGGCATGCCGCTATCCATCATACCAGCCGTCGTGGGCGCCGCTCTCTTTGCCTGGACCGTCGGCTACCTCACCGTCCTGGCCCCTGGCGGCCTCGGCCTGCGCGAGTGGCTCGTCACAGCCGTCCTTGGGCCTCTTCTAGGACTGGAAGTCGCCGCCGCCGGCGCCATTCTTTGGCGCGCCGCCAACATCGTTACCGAGGCATTGGGAGCAGTTGGATTTGACCTGCTGGGACGAGTTATTGGCTCGAACGGAATAGGTAAAACGTAAAGGGTAAAACGTAAACGGACTACTACTATCAACATGCAACATGCAACAGCGGTTCATGAGGATTGAGAAAGACGTCTAAGCATGAGGGGTAGCACTCCTGTTACTGATGGTGCGTGGTGCGTCGTGCGTGAACTGTAGGTGAGGTGGGTGAGTGTAACGATCCAATGGTAGTTCACGCACCGTGCATCACGACGCCTTTGGTTGCACATGTTCGGCTCGACAAATATGAAGCATCGTCACCTATTTCTCCTCCTCATCGCGCTCTTTCTGGCAGCGTGGTTGCCGCGCGTGCTTGCATTGGGTCAGTTCGCCACACCAGACGAGAGTAAGTGGCTCGCGCGCTCGGCGAACTTCTACCAGGCCATCACGGTTGGCGACCTTCACCATACCTTCCAACGAGAGCATCCTGGCGTCACGGTGATGTGGGCGGGAACTCTAGCTCTGTTACATCACTTCCCTGACTACCCTCAAGAGACGCCTGGTCAGTTCGGATGGATATTGCCTGAATTCGAGGAGTGGCTCCAGGCCAACAGTAGCCTCACACCGCTAGAACTGCTCGTGGCGGGACGCTGGTGGATCGTGTTGGGGATCGCGCTGTCGCTAGTTGTCAGCTTCCTTCCGCTGCGCCGACTCTTCGGTACGCGCCTGGCGCTCCTCGCGCTGCTCCTCGTCATCTGGGATCCCTTCCACATCGCGCTCTCTCGCCAGCTTCACCCAGACGGATTGGCGGCCTCCCTGTCCTTCCTTGCCCTTACCAGCTTCCTGGCCTGGCTGTACGGGGGACGCGAACGGCGCTATCTCCTGCTGTCCGGCGTGACGATGGGCGTGGCGTGGCTCACCAAGTCCCCTACCATCCTGCTCGTGCCCGCGATGGCGCTACTGCTTGCCGTCGAAGCCGCCCGTGCCGCTCGGTCGCCCGCGCAACCGCTTCGGGATGCCATGCTTCCTCTGTTGAGCGGATTTGTAGGATGGGGTATGCTCGCTACGGCCACCTTCGTGGTATGCTGGCCGGCCATGTGGCTCGACCCCATAGGCACGCTGCTCGCGATGCGGCAGGAGGTCGAGGTCTATATCGAGGGACACAGCCAGGCAAACTACTTCTGGGGCCAGCCGACGGACGACCCGGGGCCTATCTTCTACCCGGTCGCCTACCTGTTTCGGGCCACACCCATCGCTCTGATCGGTCTGGGGCTGGCCGCGTGGTGGGCGTGGCGCAGGCAGTGGCCCCTAGAGGAGCACCGCACCCGTCGTGCAGCGGCCGGGCTACTTGGATTTGCCTTCGTGTTCGCACTTGTCGTTGCGACAGGTGCGAAAAAGTTCGATAGATACCTACTCCCGGCCTTTCTTCCACTCGACGTGCTAGCGGCCCTGGGATGGGCGGGTCTGGCTATGGCGCTCCGCACACGGTTCGACTCGATTCTGCAGCGAGCCCCAGCCCTGCCCGCAGCTCTCGTCACTGGAGCACTCTTCCTGCACCTGCTGCCGGGCGTCGTCTCCTATCCCTACTACCTGACCTACTACAACCCGCTCGTCGGAGGAAGTTGGAGTGCTCCAAAGATGCTGATGGTCGGATGGGGCGAGGGCCTCGACCGGGCAGCCTCCTGGCTGAACCATCAGCCGGGGGCCGAGCAACTGCGCGTGCTGTCTTTTTACGCTGGCTCGCCCTTCTCCTACTTCTTTCACGGCACAACGGAGGATCCCGACTCGCCCTTTGCGCCCCCTGATTGGGCCAGTGTGGACTTCGCCGTGCTCTACTCCAATCAGTGGCAGCGTCAGTTGCTCCCCCCAAGAGTACAGGCGTGGTTCGACGCTCGTCAGCCGGTCCATATCGTGCACCAGGATGGGCTAGAACTCGCCCGCATCTACGACATGCGCGGCATTCCGCTCACCGAACGACCGAGTGCAGATCACCAGGCCATCTTTGGGAATCACATTCACATGTGGGCCTATGCTCTGGAGCAGGAGGTGGCGGCGCCGGGCGACGAGTTCCTGGTTACCTTCTTCCTGCGCCGCCTCGCGCCGATGACAACCGACTACAACGTGCTGGTTCGACTGGTTGGATCCGATGGTACCGAAATCTGGCGGGACGAGGGCTATCCGTGGGGTGCACCCACCTCTGAGTGGCCAAGCGAGCAGCTCCGCCCCGACGGTCACAAGATCGCGATCCCGGATGACGCGCCCCCCGGCGACTACGCCCTCCTGCTCTCTTTCTACGATCCAGGCACCTTCGAACACATGTCAATCAGCAACATCGGCGAGGCGCAACCCACGGGAGAGAGGGAGCGACCCATCGCGCTGATCCACGTCGAACCAGCACATTGAGGGAGACGTCTCCCGAGATGGCATGGCTTTCGTTTTGGTCGTCCACTCTTGTTAGAGATAGCTGGCATCGCTAAACTAGGTAAGCCAACGGACAATTACGCATTACGTTTTACGCGTGCTGTAAGTTCAATTTAGAAAGAGTCACTTATCATCACTTCCGCCTTGATAGCTGCCGCTGGACGTGGCCTGCGCGCCTATCCTAGAACGACGTACACATCGAAGGTCCTGTTGGAGATCGACGGCAAGCCGCTCATCCAGAGAAATATCGAGATCCTGCGTGATGCGCTTGGGATTCGGGATATCACGCTGCTCGTGGGCTACCTAGGCGATCAGATTCGGGCCTTTGTGGGAGATGGCAGCCAGTGGGGTGTATCCATACGCTACCTGGAATGCCCCGACCCCGATATCGGCCTCGCGCGGGGCCTGCTCGTAGCCCAGGATCACTTCCAAGAGCCCTTCGTGACCATCCTAGGAGACGAGCTCTATCTTCATTCCAACCATCACATCATCAACCAACTGGCGCTGGGGACGTTTGACGCCGCGTGTGGGATCATCAGAACGGCGGAACCGCATCGTATCAGACAGAACTACAGCGTCCGGATCGAGGAAGGCCACATCACCTCTCTCGTCGAGAAGCCGACCATTATCGAGAATGATTTCCTGGGGTGCGGGACGTATGTGTTCACCCCCCGAATCTTCGATGTCATCAAGGCTACTACCACGTCCCTACGCTCGGGACGGGTGGAACTGACGGACGCGATTAACTACTTGGCGGCGGAAGGGCGCGTCATGCCCTTTTTCCTTGAGGGAACCTACTTCAACATCAACACGATCGACGATTACAATTACGCTCAGTACGTGGTGCGCACCGCGCGTTTTCCCGAGTACCAGATTAGCGTTGTCATCCCCGCCTATAACGAAGAGCAGTCGATCGGGTATGTGGTACGCGATTTTCGCGATCGGGTGGACGAAGTGTTTGTCGTGGACAACTCCTCCCGCGACGGTACCGCTACCGTTGCTCGTGAGGCGGGTGCCCGAGTCGAGACAGTGCGGTTGATGGGATATGGCGACACGATACGCTACGGCTTGGACCACGCGACAGGGGACATCCTCGTCATCGTCGAGGCCGATTATTCCTTCCGCGCCCGTGATCTAGGTAAGATTCTGGAATATCTCAAGGACGCCGACATGGTGGTCGGCACCCGCACGACGAGAGAGTTAGTCGAGCAAGGCACCAACATGCGGGGGCCGGTCCGCTGGGGCAATGTGCTGGTCGCGAAATTGGTGGAACTGCTGTGGTGGGATCAGGAGCCGCGCTTCACCGACGTGGGCTGTACCTACCGCGCTCTCTGGCGCGATACGTACCGCGCGATTCGTCCCCTCCTGCAGGGTATAGGACCGGAACTGTCGCCAGAGATGATGATCGCTGCACTACAGGCCCACCGCCGTGTCATCGAGATACCGGTTTCCTACCACAAACGGATCGGCGGTGAGTCGAAGCTGTCGGCCGATTACTGGAGCGTCTCCCGAACGGCGCTCCGGATGTTGCGCACGATCGCGCGCAAACGTTTGGAGCGGCCAACCGATGGAGGGGAGCGCCCTCTCAACGAAGGGCAGCCGAATAACCATCACAAGGTTAGTCTTTGATGCGCCAGGATATCCGATATGATGCCAATTGCGTCTTGAGACGCGGTAACTGCTTCGCAGGGGGCAGCGACTGCAAGTCGCTTTCTGAAAGCTGCCGTCGGCTAGAAGCCGACTCCACGAAGGCGGTGGGTGGGGTGTACTGGGAACCTTCCGCTTATTGGCGACGCTTCACGCCTGGTGTTAACCTCATATGGCTCACACGATAAACCTTCGGGTGTCTCGCGTTCGCGCAGATAAGGACATCGACGCATCGGCATCGACGCGCGCCTTTCTAGTAGGGTGTGCGCTGTTCTACGTCGTGCTTTCCTTAGGGATGATGGTTGCCCTGGACCGCTCCTGGAGTGCCAACTGGGATGCCGTGACCTATATCGAATCGGCGCGCACTTTCTGGGACGGCGGCTCGCTCTTTGATCTGTATGAAACGAGCCGAGCCACCCGGTACTGGCCTTACGTATACATGCCCCTCTATGCAATGGTGCTGGCGCCCTTTATCTGGTTGTCAGATCTTGTTACTGGGGGCCCGGCCACCGCGCTACCCCAACTCATCGCCGTGCGGGCACCCATCCTCGCGGCAGACGTTGGGATTGCCCTGCTCCTACACCGGATTCTGAGCCGCACAAGCACCGAGACGTGGTTACCGCGCCTGGGGGTAGCCCTCTGGCTGTTCAACCCCATTCTTTTCTACCATACGGCGGTCCAGGCCCATTTCGAGACCCTATGGCTCTTCCCTATCCTGGCCGCTTATACCTGGCTGGAGGAGCGGGGGCTGGAGCGGGTGTGGGCGCCACAACTCCTTCTCGTGCTCGCCATGGCGGTGAAGCAATCGGCGGTGCTCTTTGCCCTCCCACTTGGCCTCTTCCTGCTGTGGCAACGCCGCTGGAAGGCAGTCGGGCAATTCGCCCTACTCTTCGTGCTGCTCGTCGGTGGGCCTTCCCTCCCCTTCTACCTGTATAGCGACGATTTTCGCTACCTGGTGGTGGACTATGTCTCCCAGATGCCAGTTCAGGTACAGTCCTGGCAGCTCTGGGCGCTGGGGCTGGAGCAGTTCCGGTTGGAACAGACCGTAACCACCTTCCCCACCGTCCGCTACGCGATGGTACTGGCACTCGGCGCAAGCGCGCTTCTCGCCATATGGGCGGTGGCGAAGCGCCACTCATGGTACGTCATCGGTGCAGGGGTGGCGCTGGTTTACTTCCTCACCGCACATAAGGCAATGGCCTACCACTACCCGATCCTCCTGCTCTGGGTCCTCACTAGCACCCTGCATACGCAGCGTCTTGGCCTGGCAGGTGCCACGCTCCTATGGACCTCGTGGGTGGTGGTCTCCCCCTACTTTGCGCCGTGGGCCGAGGCAAATCACCTACCCTTCTATGCGGCGCTGGGGACCCTGAATTCTCTCTTCTACGCCTGGCTGCTCTATCAGATTATGACAAGTAAAGAGCGCCCATCCGAAGAGAGGGAAGAGTCGTCGAGGCATAAGGCGATCCTGCTCACCCGATGGGCCACGTTGCTTGCCCTTGCTTTCGTCCTGGCCACCTTGGTACACCCCCTGCGCGTACTGCTCCCCAACACGCTGTCTGTGGCAGCCGCTCTCCTCATCCTCGTACTTGCTGCCGTACTGGTTGGCCTCGCACCCCTCGCCTCCTGGGCGGCACGCGCCCTTGCCCTGCCTGACGCGGTGCTGCGCCGGGCACCCTTCCACCTAGCCTCCCTCGCCCTTGCCATCTTCTTCGTCCCGCTCTTCTTTACCTGGTTCACGATGAATGCGGAGATTACAGCGGTGATCGAGAAGGGAGTGGTGGAAGCATGGGGGGTGGAGGAACGGCTCGGGGAGCGGGGAGCGGGACGGCCGGGGAGCGGGGAGCGGGGAGCGGAACGGCGTGTGGGGGCGTGAGGGTGTGGGGGTGTAACCCAGGGATAAGGGTGGCTAGAAGTTCCAGAAGTAGCGGCCATTCCTAAAGATGTAGACGTGCTGGTCTCGTTCGACAGTTAGGTTTTGCGTTTTGTGCGTAAGGTTTTACGATTCGTGGGGTAGCAGAGAGCCCAACAGGCAGGAGAAGATTGTTGATGAAAATTCTGGTCACTGGGGCGGCGGGCTTTGTGGGGAGTCGTTTGGCGAGAGCGTTGCTGGAGCGTGGGGATGAGGTTGTGGGCCTGGATAATTTCAACGACTACTATGATCCTGCTCGCAAGGAGCATAACGTGGCCGATCTGGCGCCCTTCGACCGCTTCACGCTCGTCCGGACGGACATCCGCGACGCCGAGGGGATGCGCTCGCTCTTCGAGTCGGAGCAGGTCGATGCGGTCGCCCATCTCGCCGCAATGGCGGCGGTGCGCTACAGTGTCAAACACCCACTGATCTATGGCGAGGTGAATGTCCAGGGCACCATGAACCTGCTCGATGCGGCGCGGCAGAGCGGCCAGCCCCGGATGATCCTCGCCTCGACCGGCTCCGTCTACGGTCGTGACACGCCCGTGCCCTTCACCGAGGACGCGCCCGCGGACCGTGCCCTGGCCCCTTACCCGGCAAGCAAGCGGGCGATGGAGGTCATCGCTCATAGCTACCACCACCTCTGGGAGCTGCCCACAACCATCCTCCGCTTCTTCAATGTCTACGGCCCGCATGGGCGTCCAGACATGATGCCCTGGCATTGGACCGAGCAGATCCTGCGCGGCGAGACGCTCACTCTCTTCGGCGGCGGACGGTTGGAGCGCGACTGGACCTACATCGACGATATTGTCGCCGGCTTCGTCGCTGCCCTCGACGCGGGGCTCCCCTACGAGATTATCAACCTGGGCTGTAGCCGTCCCATCGACAACCTCCATTTCGTCCGTACCCTCGAGGGATTACTCGACCGCGAGGCACGCATCGAAGATGTTCCAACCCCTCCTAGCGAGCCCTTCCGCACCTACGCCGATGTCTCGAAAGCGCGTGCGCTCCTTGACTACGAACCGACCGTCCCGGTGGAGGAGGGCCTGGCACGTTTCGTAGCATGGTACCGAAAAGCGGTGCTGCAGGAGCCAGGCGAATCGTAGCCTAATGCGGAATGCGGAGTGCGGAGTGCGGAGTGGAGAATGGAAAATGGAGATTGGAGATTGGAGGGTGGAGATTGGAAAATGGAAAATGGATTTCACGGGATACACATAGAAGTGCCACTGTCTGTTCCCTTTTCCCCTTTCCTCTTTCCATTCTCCCCTTTCCATCCTCTCTCTCTTTCACGATTCCCGAGTAACTTGTCTGATGTTGCGCTAGGGCAGACAGCGTACCGTGCTTCTGCAACTTACTATCTGCTGCCTGCGTAATGGTGTGCAGATGTGAACCGCAACAAGGAGTAAGTAGCCATGGCACGGAACAAGTTACGACGGCAGAATGGCATCATTGCGGGCGTGTGTGGTGGTCTGGGAGAATTCTTCGGACTCAGCCCTTGGATATTCCGCATCATCTTCCTGCTTCTCATTCCCCTCCCGCCAGCAGCCCTGCTGCCTTACATCATTCTCTGGCTCATCATCCCGCGCAAGCGATACTAACCGGGTGGCCCTCCACGACCGCGACCTCAATGGTCGCGGTCATTTATTTGCCCACCTCCCCACGAAGAACCAATCCTTTGTTTCTGCAAATCCTTGTTCTACCCCCCAGTTGACGTCTTTCCGCCGAGGCAGTAGCATAGGCATAGACCGTCGACAAGAGAAGGGAAGAGTCATCATCATGTGTGCGAACCCAAAGTGTCGCGTAGGCGCGATCGAGATGGGGCGGTGCAAGCGCTGTGGAGAGGTTGTCTGTTACTCCTGTGGATATAAGAATTGGAAGGGCATCTGGCACGACGGTACCTTCTGCCAGGTGCAGGGCGTCGACCACGAGACATCGGTGGATTCCGAGTTACGGGAGTCCTCATGAAAGAGAACGGATACGTTCTACTCGGCCCTCCCGGCTCCGGGAAGGGCACGCAGGCCGCGAACCTGGTCGAAGCGCTAGACGGAACCCATCTCTCGACTGGCGAGTTACTCCGTGCGGCAGTCGAGGAAGAGACCGAACTGGGACGGAAGGTTGAACCTCTGCTAAGCGCAGGACAACTGGTTCCCACACGATTACTACTTCCGATACTCGAAGAAGCCTTTGCAACGGTCCCCGAGGAGGAGCCGGTCATCTTCGACGGCTTCCCCCGTCGCCTTGAACAGGCCATCGAGCTAGACAAGATGCTGGCGCGACATGACCGCGCTCTCAGCGACGTCTTTCTGCTTGACGTCCCCCGCGAGGAACTATTCGACCGTCTGCTCGGTCGAGGCCGTGCCGATGATAGGCGCGCGGTCATTGAAGAGCGGCTCGACATCTATCAACAGGAGATAGAGCCGCTGCGCGACTACTACGAGGAACGCGACCTCCTGCGCGTGGTAGATGGCACCGGCGCCCCCGAAGAGGTGACGGAACGGTTGCTAGCGCACATTGGTGAGCCAGGGTATTGACATGCGCCCCCGCTGCTGATACAATCTCTTTCGGAGAATTTTGGTCATCATGTTGATTTGCGCACTGCCCGTGGAAGCTCGTGTTCTTGCTGGAGGGAACGCGTTTTGGGGGACGAGTGCGCCTGTCGACAGAAATTTATGGTAAAGTTGCAGTAGCTAGATAGCTGTTCTAACGACCGTATAGCCGCAGGCGCGATGCCTGCGGCTTTTTTGTTTCGTGAGGAGCGCATCATGACGGTAATCGTGAACGTAGCGGGCGTAAGCAAGACGTACGGCGGGATTCATCACGTGCTGGAGAATTGTTCGCTGGAGATTCAAAAGGGGCGGAAGATCGGGATGGTGGGGCCAAATGGGGCGGGCAAGTCGACGCTCTTCCGGCTCATCGCGGGACGGGAGGAGCCGGACAGCGGGGCGATATGGCGTCATCCGGGCCTAACTATCGGCTACCTCTCTCAGGAACCAACCTTTGACCGGGAGCGGACCCTGATCGATATCGCGATGGAAGCCAGCCACGAGATCAGACAATTGAGTCAAGAGTTACAGCACCTGGAGCAGAAACTCGCTGAGCCAGAGGTTTACGGCGACGCAGAGAGGCTCGAGCGAACGATGAACCGCTACGAGCAGGTGCTCATGCAGTTCGGGCAGGCGGGGGGACTTGCCTACCGTAACCGAGTGGAGGGAATGCTCCACGCCTTCGGCTTCGAGGATGAACAGTTCGAGCAGCCGGTTGGCGTGCTCTCAGGTGGGCAAAAGAAGCTCCTGGGCCTAGCGCAACTACTCGTCGCCCAGCCGGACCTGCTTCTGCTGGACGAGCCAGACAACCACCTCGATATTCGAGGCAAGCGCGAGCTAGAGCGTCTCATCAACGACTACCCCGGCTCGGTCGTCATCATCTCCCACGACCGCTACCTACTGGATGTGGTGGCAGAGCAGATCGTGGAGGTAGACCAAAGCCAAGCAACGCTCTGGCACGGCAACTACTCCCAGTACGCCTTCGAGAAGAACGTGGCCGTGCAGTCGCAGTTGAAGGCTTACGGGGTTCAGCAGCGGGAGATCAAGCGAATGGAGAACTCGATCCGCCGCCTCATCTCTTGGTCAAAGGGCGGACAGCTCGACAAGACCTACAAACGCGCGATGGCGATGCAGAAGCGGCTCGATCGCATCGAGCGCGTCGACAAGCCGAAGACAGAGACACGGACGATGGCTCTAACGCTTAACGGCTCCCGCGGCAGTGATAAAGCGCTGGAGATCAAGGGATTGTGGAAGATCTTCGAGGGACCAGACGGCGAGGAGAAGGAGGTACTCACCGACGCCGACCTGCTCGTCTGGAGCCGCGAGGTAGTCGGGCTGGTCGGACCCAACGGCGCAGGCAAGAGCGTCCTCTTCAAGCTCATCCTTGGGGAGATGGAGCCGACCGCGGGCGAAATTCGTGTTGGCCCCAGCACAAACATGGTCTACTACTCGCAGGAGCACCAGACGCTGAATTACGACAGTACCGTCGTCCAAGAGATGCGCAAGTTGAAACCGATGTACGAGGGGGAGGCTTACAACTTTCTCGGTCGTTTCCTCTTCAGCAGAGAGCAGGCGCAGAAACCGGTACGCGCGCTGAGCGGTGGCGAGAAGAGCCGTCTCCAATTCGCCAAACTCATGCTCACGCCGGCCAACTTCCTCCTGCTCGACGAGCCCACGAACAACCTCGACATCCCCTCCGTCGAAGCCCTGGAGCAGGTCATCGAGAACTACGAGGGCACCGTCTTCATCATCTCCCACGACCGCTACTTCCTCGACAGCGTTGCTACGCGCATCGTCGAACTGGAGGATGGGCAACTCGAATCGTTCCCAGGTAATTGGGAGTATTACGTGGAGGAGAAGCGGCAGAGAGGGGAGGAGGTGTGAGGAATGATTCCTCCCTACCTTTGACCTACGTCCCTATTTTGCATATAATTGAGAGCGCGTCGAGCCCCACGGGAGGTCGACGCGCTTCTTTTAGAATCGAGGAACGTGTCTGCTTGTGCAGCACGTTTTTTTAGAAGAGAGGGAGAGATGGCCGGGAAAAAGTACCATATTTGGACGATCGGCTGCCAGATGAACGTGGCCGACTCTCAGCGGTTGGCTTCCACATTGGAGAAGCGGGGGTACGCATTTACCCACGATGAGAGCGAGGCGGACATTCTGGTCGTCAACACCTGTGTGGTGCGCCAGCAGGCGGAAGACAAAGCGACTGGCCGGCTCGGATGGTTGAAACAGTTCAAGAATGAGGATGGCAGCGGCCCGATCATTGGCCTGATGGGCTGCATGGTTGGCGTGCGCAACCCCGCCCCGTTGCGGGAGCAGTTCCCGTGGGTGGATGTCTTTCTGCCACCCAGTGAGCCTGGTCCCCTGCTTGCCTTGATGGATGGGGAGGCGTGGGACGCGGACGCCTACTTCGAGGAAGTCAAGGCGCGCCGGATGCTCAACACCCTGATCGACGACGCGACAACGAGCGAGGTCATCCTACCTGCCCACGAGCGCGGCGAACTGGTTACGGCGCATGTCCCGATCATCTACGGCTGCAACCATATGTGCTCCTTCTGTATCATTCCCTATCGGCGCGGCGTGGAGCGCTCGCGCATGGTGGGAGATGTGGTCGGCGAGGTGCGCTCGCTGGTTGACCAGGGCGTCAGGGAGGTGACTCTGCTAGGGCAGATTGTGGACCGTTACGGTTACGATATCGAGGACGGGCCGCGCCTACAGGACTTGCTCTACACGCTCAACGACGTGGAGGGGCTAGAGCGCATCCGCTTCCTCACCTCGCACCCGAACTACATGTCGGACGAGATTCTGGACGCCGTCGCCTCACTGCCAAAGGTGATGGAACAGATCGAGATCCCCGTACAGGCGGGTAACAACGAGGTGTTGAAGCGCATGCGGCGCGGCTACACCGTAGAGGCGTATCACGATCTGGTATACCGGATCCGCGAGAGGGTGCCTGGAGCTGCCGTTCATGGCGACATCATCGTCGGCTTTCCTGGCGAGACGGAAGAGCAGTTCATGGACACCTACGATCTGATTGCCGAACTGAAGCCGGACAAGCAGCATATCGCAAAGTACAGCCCGCGCCCACACACTCCCTCCTCCCGTTGGGAGGATGACGTGCCGATGGAGGAGAAGGAGCGACGCCACAAGGCGCTCGACGATCTGATGGAGCGGATCTCCACCGAGATCAACGCCACATACCTCGATAGCACCCAGGAGGTACTGGTAGAAGAGAAGCACCGCGGCAAGTGGAAGGGACGCACGCGCACCAACAAGCTGGTCTTCTTCGAGGACGACCGCGACCGCAAGGGTGAACTCGTCGAGGTACAGATCACCTTCACGGGTCCTTGGTCGCTACAGGGCGTTCCCATCGATCTGCCGGAAAGCCGGGGTGAGGAAGCTGGCGTTGAGGGGCTAGAGTTGCTGCCAGTCATCAACTGATAGGGAAAACAAGTTGCACTTCCCTATTACAACCATTCGGAACGGCAAGAGCGGGCGCGTCTCGTCGTGGGATACCACCGGTCGTAACAACGACGCGTGGGAGATTGCCCCGGGCGAAACCCGCGTGCTCGCTGATCTGCCGGGACCAGGGGTGATCACGCACATTTGGATGACGCAGCAGAATCACTATCGCGAATGTCTGCTGCGCTTTACCTGGGGGGGTGGCACACAACCCAGTGTCCTCTGTCCGCTCGGCGACTTTTTCGGCCTCGGGCACAGTCTCGTCAACTCCTATCAGGCACTACTGTTTAGCGCTTCGACCAACCAGAACAACCGCTTTAACGAAGGTTGCGCGCTCAACTGCTATGTGCCCATGCCCTTCCGGGAGCGATGTGTCATCGAACTTGTTAACGAATCACACGAACCGCACCGCCAATACTTCTACATCGACTATGAAACACTGGACGCCCTACCCCACGACGCAGGCTACTTCCACGCCGAGTTCCGCCGCGCCAACCCCTTTGGAGGATGGGGGCACGAGATTGAAGCCAACACCCGCCGCCACGCCCCCACCCGTCTCGCAACGCCTACCGGTGCGGCACGATAATCAAGGCAACTGGCTTCATGATAGACAACGCCAGTGCCCGGGCACGCCGGTGCCACTCAATGACGAAATGAGACAAATGAAGCGGCAATGGGCCGAGCGAAATAGTCCTTAGAATAGGTCATTTGGGACATTTTAACGCGCCAGGTCAGGTATCTCCATCTGTCCCTCGCTCACGAGAACGGATGCGCCGCCGACGCGAACTGCCGTGATCTCGCCCTCCACCTTATCCACCTCCAGTTCCAGGATGCTGGGTCGCCCCATTTCAATTCCTTGCTCGATGATCCAACGCACCGTGCCATCTCGGGTCACGTCACGTGTTCCAAGATAGCCGCCGAGTGCACTTACCGCCGCGCCCGTCGCCGGGTCCTCGCTTATGCCCATCGTAGGCGCAAACATGCGTGCATGCAGGTCATTGTCTTCCGACTCTGTCTCCCTAGTGAAGACGTAAAGCTGCGGCGCCCAATAGGAAGCTAGCACGCGTCCCCACTGCTCACTATTGAGCCGAATACGTCGGATAGTATCAAGAGAACGAACCGGGACCAACAGAAACGGAACACCACAGGAGACCGCCTGCGGTGCAAACGCTCCATCCATTAGATCGGATGATTCCAGAGAAAGCGCACGGGCAATCTCAGCAATAGGGGGTAAAGGCGGACCATAGTCCGGGAGCTTCGCCACCGACAACTGTGTGAACACCGGCTCCCCGTTCTCCGTCCGGATAGCCACCTCCACCGGCCCCACCCCCTCCTCAAAGACAATCTGCGTCACCTCGCCCGCTAGATCAATCTCCCCGATCGTTGCAAGAACGAACGCGGCTCCGACTGTTGGATGCCCTGCAAAGGGTAGCTCCGCAGCAGGGGTGAAAATCCGCAAGCGACGCGTATGCCTCGCATCCTCTGGAGGCAGGACAAACACCGTCTCCGAAAGATTGAACTCCCGCGCTACCAACTGCATTTGCTCCTTCTCCAGGCTCTGTGCTTCGGGAAACACGGCCAACGGGTTGCCGCCAAAGATCCGACCTGTGAAGACATCCGCCGTGTAGAATTGGTATTGCATGAGTTCGTCCTCTGATGTTTTGTCGATTGTCTTGCTCTATACTTGCCGTTCCGTGTTCAGTCATTCGGAGGTGTGGGGGAGTGGAGCTGAAGAATCTATTCCCCGTCCTTACGCTGCCCGCTCTACCATTCGCTCACCCGTCTGCACGCGCCACAAACTATCGTAGAGCCCCTGCCGGTCAAGCAGTTCGTCGTGGGTTCCCTGCTCGCGCAGGATGCCTCCCTCGAGGACGACGATGTTGTCCGCGTTGCGGATGGTGGAGAGGCGGTGGGCGATGATGATGGTGGTACGGCCGATGGCAATCCGCTCCAAGGAGCGCTGGATGGCCGCCTCCGTCTCGTTGTCCACTGCGGAGGTTGCCTCGTCAAGGATAAGCACGGGTGGATCCTTCAACACGGCTCGGGCGATGGAGAGCCGTTGGCGCTGCCCCCCGGAGAGTTTCTGCCCCCGCTCCCCCACGACTGTATCATAGCCATTGGGCAGAGACATGATGAAGTCGTGCGCCTCCGCAACCTTCGCCGCCTCGATAATCTCCTCCATTGGCGCGTCGAATGTACCGTAGGCGATGTTCTGGCGAACGGTGCCGTGGAAGAGGAAGACATCCTGGCTCACAAAGCCGATGGCATTGCGTAGATCTTTGATCTGCAGGTCGCGAATATCATGCCCGTCTAGCAGGATGCGCCCCTCCTGCACGTCGTAAAAGCGCAGCAGTAGCTTGACCAATGTACTCTTCCCTGAACCAGTTGGCCCGACGATCGCGGTCGTCTGCCCGGCCGGGATGAAGAGGGAGAAGTTACGGATGACCGGACGATCCACTCGATCCTGATACTCAAAGGTCACATTGCGGAAGTCGATCTCACCCCGAACCTCCTCTGTAGGCAGCGCCACATCACCACTGACGATCTGCGACTTCGTGTGGAGCAGACCCAACACCCGTTCCGTGGAGGCCATGGCGCGCTGGTACAGGTCGAAGGTCTGCCCGAGCCGGGTTAAGGGCCACAAGAGACGTTGCGTCATAAAGACCAACACACTATACGTCCCAACTCTCAACTCGCCCGTGAGCGCGAGCTGACCGCCATAGACCAGGATCGCCGTGAAGCCGAGGACGATTATCATGCGAATCAACGGCACGAAGGCGGAACTGAGCCGGATCGCGTCCCGGTTCGCCTCGCGGTACGCCTCACTCTCGGCAACAACCCGCCCGATCTCATGCTGCTCTGCGGTGAAGCTCTTGATCGTCGCGATACCACCTAAGTTGTTTGAGAGCAGACTATTGAGAATACTTACCTGCTCTCGCACCGCTGCGTAGCGCGGCGCGAGCAACCGCTGGAAGCGCAGCGAGCCCCAAAATACAAAGGGCATCGGCAGCAGTGCCATCCACGACACAGTTGGCGTAAAGGCGATGAAGATACCACCGATGACGATCACCGTCGTGATGACCTGGATCAGGTCGTTCGCGCCCGTATCCAGGAAACGTTCCAACTGGTTGACGTCGTTGTTCAAGATCGACATCAGTCCACCCGTGCTCCGATCCTCGAAGTAGGCCAGATCCAGATTCTGCACATGGGTATACGCCTCGGTCCGTATCTCGTGCTGCGTCGTCTGTGCCAGATTGCGCCAGAGGATCGAGAAGACGTACTCAAAGAGCGACTCCAGCGCCCACACAGCGATCGTAATGCCTGCCAGCACCCACAATTGCGCTCGAACATCGGTCACGCCCAAGTAGGTCAACACCGAATCTTCCTGCGCGACCACCACATCCACCGCCACCCCGATCAATATCGGTGGCGCGAGGTCGAACACCTTGTTCAGAACAGAAAAGAGCGTCGCCAGCACAATCTGCCTGCGATACTCTCGTAAATACAGGAATAAACGAATTAACGGATGACGATCGGATGAACTGTTCATACGTTTTGTTCCTACTATCAATGTGAAATCGGTACGTGTTTACGGAAACCCAAGACAATGCGCTCCTTTACTCACGTCCAACCAACTGCCGTGCAATCACTATACGTTGGATGTGGCTGGTACCCTCGTAGATCTGCAGGCCTTTGATATCCCGGTAGTAACGCTCGACAGGATACTCGTTGGAGTAGCCACGCCCTCCATGGAGGAGCACGGCGTCCGAGGCGGCCTTGACGGCGGCCTCCGTTGCAAAGAGCTTGGCGATGGAGGTCTCCTTGGTGGTGGGCAACCCCTCCTGCTTCATCCACGCTGCGCGATAGACAAGCAGACGTGCGGCATCCACATCCGCTGCCATGTCCGCCAGATTCGCTTGGATCATCTGGAAGTCGGCAACACGCTTGCCAAACTGCCACCGCTCTTTCGTGAATGCGATGCTCGCATCAAGGCAGGCCTGCGCCACCCCTACGGCGCCGGCTGCGACACCCAACCGCCCGTGATCCAGCGCGGACATCGCCACTTTGAATCCCTCTCCTGGCTCGCCCAGCAGCGGCGTGACCCCATCTGGTCCCTCCTTCGGCACCCGGCATTCCTCAAAAACGATACGTGCGTGGTCGGAGGCACGGTGCCCCAGTTCCTCCCCCAGCATTTCCTCCCGGTGGAACCCTGGCGTATCGGTCGGGACAATGAAGGCGCAGATGCCCCGGTGGCGCAGCTCCGGGTCACGCGTGGCGAAGACGATGGCAACATCGCTGATGTTGCCGTTGGTAATCCAGATCTTCTCTCCATTCAGGACCCAGGCATCCTCCTCCTCCCGCGCCGCCGTCTCCATGCTCGCTGCATCCGAGCCCGCGTTCGGCTCCGTCAAGCAGTAGCAACCGATCCACTCGCCAGAGGCCAACTTCGGCAGGTAGTAGCGCTTCTGCGCCTCCGTCCCCCAGTCCCGAATACAGAGGGAGACCAGACCGGCGTGCACCGCCAGAAACCCCCGCACTGAGGAATCAACCCGCCCCAGCTCCTCGTACACCAACGCGAAGCTCAAGTAATCCATCCCGCTACCGCCGTACTCCGGCTCGATCGGCCCCGCCAGAAAACTTAGCTCCCCCATCTGCTTGACGAGATGGATCGGGAACTCTCCCCGCTCATCCGCCTCCCGAGCGAGCGGGGCCACTTCATCGTCGGCAAAACGGCGGGCCCGTGCCTGAACCTCTTGTTGCTCCGAGGTCAGATTGAAATTCATGTTTCTTCCTTCCCACCGATCACCGCCATTCCCTCCAACTCGATCAGCGCCTCATCTTGAAAGAAGCCTGACACCTCAAACAACGCCATCGCCGGATAGTAGGCCCCGAAGTAGCGCCGGTGTACCTCTCCCAGCGCTTTGAGCTGGGCGCGATACGCATCCCGGTCGGCGACGAAAATGTTCAACTTCACAATATCCTGCATTTGCCCGCCCGCCGCCTCAACCACAGTCTGCAAATTGCGGAGTACCTGCTCAAACTGCGCCACCAGATCGCCCGGCGCAACAATACGCCCTTCCCCATCACTCCCATCCTGCCCCGCCAGAAAGAGCAACCTCCCTCCCTCCGACACAACCCCATGATTAAACCCCCGCGGCGGCGCAAGCACCTCCGGATTAATGATCTCTTTCTTCACAACCTGCTCCCTGCTCTATGAGCCGTTTCGCTCTCCGCCCCCCGCTCCACGGACTCACCTTCCCACGAAATCCGGCTCTGCCTTCTCAAGGAATGCCTCGTAAAAGCGGCGGTGATCTTCCCCCATCAACATCAGCGCCTGCGCCTGCGCCTCCGCTTCGAGCGCGGAGATGAGATCCATGTTCCACTCGTTGTTCACCATCCGCTTCGTCATCGAGAGCGCCAACGTTGGCCCCCTCGCCAATCGCTCCGCCCACTCGTACGCCGTTGGCAGTAACTCCTCTTGAGGTAGGACGCGGTTGACCAAGCCGAAGCGCTCGGCCGTAACGGCATCAACTGCGTCGCCAAGCAAGAGGAGCTCAAGCGCACGTCCCTGCCCAACGATTCGCGGCAGCAGATACGCAGCACCCATGTCCGCACCGGTCAGACCCACCTTGGTGAAAAGAAAGGCGATCTTCACCTGCTCCGAGGCAAGGCGCAGATCGGAGGCGAGCGCAATGACCGCGCCTGCACCCGCCGTGGTCCCGTTGAGCGCGGCGATAATCGGCTTGTCCAGCAGGCGCATATTCCGTACCACCGCACCCGTCATACGCGTAAAGTCAAGATGCCCCTTCACATCCTGTTCGAGCAGCGCGCCAATGATCTCATGCACGTCCCCGCCCGAGCAGAAGCCGCGCCCCTCCCCTGTCAACACAAGCACCTTCACTGCGTCGTCGTAGCGCAGGTCCTCCAGCAGATCGCGAAACTGTGCGTACACCTCGAACGTCAGCGCGTTCAGCACCTCTGGACGGCTAAAGGTCACCGTCGCGATCCCGTTCTCCACTTCATACTTGAAATCGTAGCTCACGTCTATCTCCCATATTATTGCATATTGCATGTTGCATATTGCATGGCACAGTGAATCAATCCGCATTCTGCGTTCCGAAGTGTTCAATACATGACCGCGCCGCCGTCCACATTGATGGCCTGGCCGGTGATTCCCTTGCTCACGTCGCATGCCAGATAGACGGTGAGGGCTGCAACCTCCTCGGGTTCGATGAGACGCTGTTGGGGACTCGTGTTTTCTAAGGTCTGGAGTGCGGCCTCCTCGCTCATGCCCGTGCGCGCTGTAATGTTCGCGATGGCTGCATCGGTCATTGGCGTATCTACGTAGGCGGGGCAAATGGCATTTACCGTAATGTTATGCTTGACCAGCTCTGCTGCGAGCGCGCGCGTCAGCCCGAGAACACCATGTTTAGAGGCGGTATATGCCGCGATGTACGGGGCGCCGCTCTTGGCTGCAATCGATGCGATGGTGATGATACGCCCCGAGCCCTGCTCGATCAGGGAGGGGACGAATGCCTTGGTGACGTAGTAGACAGCCGTCAGGTTGATTGCCAACATCCGGTGCCACAACTCGTCGGGGTGATTCAGGAACTTGTGGCTTCCGGCAACACCCGCGTTGTTCACCAGGATATCCACCCCGCCGAACGCCTCTACCACCTGCGTCGCCATGCGGTTGACCGCTTCCGGATCGGTGACATCGCAGGTGACCACGAGGCTTTGCCGGCCCAGCTCCTCGATCTGCGCCGCGACCTGTTCCAGCTCCTCACGGCTACGCGCACTCACTGCCACGTCGGCACCCGCCTCCGCCAGCGCCAGCGCGATGCTCCGACCGATGCCCCGGCTCGCCCCCGTCACGATGGCCCGTCGTCCGGCGAGCGGCACTTTGTTTTCCAGATTATTGTTCACGCTTGCCTTCTTCCTTGGTAACGGCTACTTCCCGTTCCGTGACTCAGGTGGGTAGAAGAGACAGAGGTCCGCCCGTCCCCCTGCTAGCAGGGTGTTCACTTGGTCACTCGTCGTCAGATAGCCAGTGGACAACGTGTAGGCATCGACCTCGTTTCGGATCACGTCGCTGTACTGAGCATAGGTGGCCACATCGTAGCTGGGCTTGGAGTGGATGGCCGTCTGGCCCGCCATGACCGTGAAGAGGTCGCAACCGTGCTCCTTGAGCACGTGCGCGATGGCGACGGCATCCTCAAGATCGAGGCCCCCTGCAACCCAATCGCTCGCCGACAAGGCAACTGCGATCGGCTTCTCCTCCGGCCAGGCAGTACGCACGGCGTCGAATACTTCCAGCGGGAAGCGCAGACGATTCTCCAGGGACCCGCCGTATTCATCATCCCGTTGGTTCGTAAGCGGCGACAGGAAGCTGGCGAGCAGGTAGCCATGGGCCATGTGGAGGTGGAGCATGTCGAAGCCTGCCTCATCCGCCATCTGCGCTGCCTGAACGAACGTGTCCCGCACCTGTTCCATGTCTGGGCGCTCCATTGCCTTCGGCACCTGGTTTACGGAACTGAAGGGGATCGCGGACGGGGCAAGGAGCGGCCATGCATCCCGTCGTAGTGGCAGGTCCGTGCCAGTCATGCGCGGGCGGGTCGCTCCCCTGCGACCCGCGTGAGAGAGCATCAGAGCCACTTTGGTGGAGGAGTCATCATGAATCTCTGATACGACTCGTTTCCACGCCTCCCCGTGTTCGGCGCAGTACATGCCAGCGTCGCCAGGCGTGATGCGTCCCTCCCGAGAGACCGCAACGGGTTCAGTGATGACCAACCCCGCGCCGCCCTGCGCCCGCATGTGAAGCTGTGCCAGATGACGCTCGTTGGGCATGCCGTCGTCGGCAGAGTAGGTAGAGGTAGGCATCATGGCGATGCGATTGGCGAGCGTAACGGCACGAAGCTGGAGGGGAATGAACATGGCGGGAGGCGCGAACAGCAGAGATGCTCGTTCCGTGCCATCGTGCGCCTCGACGTACCACCGATCAACATCGCTCACAAAGTAGGGATCGCGCTGCTTGAGGTTGTCGTAGGTGATGCGCCCGCTCCGTGTAAGCAGGTGGAAGGTGAACTGCAGCGGATCAAAATCGAGGTAGCGCCTGACATTCTCGAAGTAGCGTTGGCTCTCCGCGGCTGCCTCCTGAAGCGCCTCAACGCGCAGCCTGCGAGCCTGCTCAAAGTCGTTGAGAGCGGCTTCGATGTCATCAGGGTGCTGCTCAAAGCCGTTCGCCAGAGCGATCGCATCTTCCATCGCCAGCTTGGTTCCCGAGCCGATGGAGAAGTGGGCCGTATGAGCGGAGTCGCCAAGGAGCACGACCTTCTCATGGTGCCAGTTGCGATTCTTGACGGTGAGGAAGGTGTACCAGCGCGAGTAGTTCGACATCAAGCGGTGGCCGCGTAGATGATCGGCGAAGAGCGCCGAGCAATAGGCCAGGCTCTCCTCTTCATCCGCCTCGTCCAGCCCCGCTCGCCGCCACGTCTCCTCCGTGCACTCTACGATGAAGGTGCTAGTCGTACCGTCGAAGGGATAGGCGTGGACGGTAAAGAGGCCGTGCTCGTTCGCGCGGAAGATGAAGGTGAAGGAATCGAGGGCCTTGTCGGTGCCGAACCAGATGTACCGAGCATCTCCCTCTTCCACGCTCGGCTTGAAGGTTTGTGCCCATCGCTCTCGCGTCTTACTATTGACACCATCTGCGGCGATCAGCAGGTCCGCCTCTTCAGCCAGTTCCTCAAGATTTTCAACCTCGACCTCGTAATGGGCCGTCACACCCAACTCATCGCATCGTGCCTGCAGGATGTCGAGCAGGAGCGGGCGGGCGATCCCGGCGAAGCGGTGACCCTCGCACCGAACCAACTCCTCCTTGATATGAACGTCGATCGCATCCCAGAGAACAAAGTTGTCCGTAATCTCGGTATAGCTCTTGATATCGGCCTCACGCAGCGACGATAGCGTCTGATCCGAGAAGACTACCCCCCAGCCATAGGTTGCTCCCTTCGGATTCCGCTCCCAGACCGTGACATCCCAATCGGGATGCGTCTTTTTCAAGAGTATACTGGCATAGAGGCCACCGGGGCCACCGCCAAGCACGTTGATCTTCACGTCGTCGTGACTCCTTTTCGTGGTGCGTGTGCGCTGCGCGCATGTGCTTCGCACACGTGGTGTGTGAACTACGAGAGAGGTAGGAGAGCAAGGCGACCACAACCGTAGTTCAGACAACATACAATAGAACTGCTTCAGGTTCACACGCTCGGCTCCAGATCTACCGGATGATGTCCGCAAGGCGGTCAAGTTGCTCGATGTTCGAGGTGGTTGGAAAGAGCACGAGGTGATCGCAACCCAGCTCAGCATAGCCACGGACGAACTGGACAATCGCTTGTGGGGTTGTCAGCAGGCCGGCGGCGATCCGTTCGGCGAAGGGGCCAACGAAGGAATAGTAATCCAGCAGGTATTCTCGCCCCGCCTCCGCCTCTTCCTCGCCCAGCGCAAAGTAGCCCTGCGCCCATAGTTTGGGCTCTCCTGGACGGCCAGCCTCTACCCAGGCAGCCCGTGCTTTCTCGGCAACCCGGGCGAAGGCGCGTGGCGGCCCACCGCCGTGAACGTAGCCGTCGGCATACCGAGCGACCCGCGCGTAGGCCTGATCGGCCAATCCCCCGATGAGCAACTCCGGCCCCCCCGATTGGACGGGGTGTGGCCCCATCGTCTCATCTTCCCAGTAGTCACGGAGAGCCGCAAGCTGCTCCGTGAACCGGCGACCCCGACCACCGTATTCGACACCGGCGACCTCATAGTCTTCTCTTCGAGCTCCTAGTGCTACCCCCAAGGTCAGCCGGCCGCCAGAGAGTACATCTAGTGTGGCCGCCTCCTTCGCTAGGAGAGCCTCATTGCGGAGCGGTGCGCTCACGATGGTAGCAGCCAATCGAATATGGGAGGTGGCTCCGGCGGCCACCGCGAGCGTTAGCATGGGATCGAAGCTATCGTAGGCCAAGCGGTCTAGAACAGCGAGACTTCCGAACGGTCCCTCCTCCGCGCGACGCGCCCACTTCATCAACAGTTCGCGGTCCGTCCCCTTTAATGTATTTGGTAGCCCGATCCCGACTTCCATTCTTCCACTTCCCCCTTGAAGAGATTATCGATGTAACTGGGTCGCTTCGTGACCATGAGCCGGATAGTGATGAACTAGATCGGCTCCTCCCACGACGACGCCTGGTTCAATCGCTCGACCTGCTCCTCGGAGAGCGTTACGTCGAGCGCAGCTAGGCTACCTCGGAGCTGCTCGATGCTGTTCGCACCGATGATAGGGGAGGTGATGACCGGTTGGGCTAGTTGCCAGGCAAGCGCGACGGCAACCGGGCCAGCATCCACTTCCTCCGCTACGTCCCTCAGCGCATCAAGCGCACGCCAGCCCGCCTCATTGAAGTAGCGGTTCCTGACACCTTCCGCACGGTCACTCTCAGGAATGTTATCCCGCGAGTACTTCCCTGTCAGGAAACCGCCTGCCAGCGGCGAGTAGGGGATAACACCGATCTCGTACTTCTCGCACACGGGTTCTAGCTCGCGCTCGAACTCGGCACGGTGGACGAGGTTGTAGTGCGGCTGCAGTGAATCGTAGCGAGGGGTACCCTCCACGTCAGCCATCCACAAGGCCTCCATAAACCGCCAGGCAGGGTAGTTCGATGCACCGATGTAGCGCACCTTACCCGCCCGAACCAGGTCATCAAAGGCTTGTAGGGTCTCGTCGATGGGCACATTCTCATCGTAGGAATGGGCCTGGTAGAGGTCGATGTAATCCGTCTGCAGGCGGCGCAGCGAACCTTCCACCGCATCCATGATATGCCGGCGGGAGAGTCCTTCATCGTTCGGTCCCTCCCCCATCCGGCCACGCACCTTGGTCGCCAGGACGATTTGGTCCCGATTGCCACGCTCCTTCATCCACCGCCCGATGATTTGCTCCGACACACCACCAGGGTTGCCCTCCACCCAACGGGAGTAAACATCGGCCGTATCCAGAAAGTTTCCACCGGCCTCGACAAAGGCATCCATGACCTCAAATGATGCCGTCTCATCTGCTGTCCACCCCCACTGCATGGTACCAAGGCAAAGCGGTGACACCTTCAAACCAGTCCGTCCGAGATTTCGATATTCCATCATGCCCCCTTTTCCTCATCATCGCTATCAGACGCCCACTACAATTTATAATACCTGTTCCACCGTGAGGCGCAATTGCAGTTACGGTAAAATGTATAAGCTGCTCCTCGCTTTTATCACGCCTTCTGGGTATCATACCGAGGAACGTAGAGCGATTAGAAATGGCCCCAGGAGAGACTATGACTGCCACCCCTGTCACTGCGTCTGGACCGCGCCGCTGGCTGCGCGCCGTGGTCCTCGATCGAAAAGAGACCCTTAGCTGGGCCATGTACGATTGGGCCAACTCGGCCTTTGCCACGACCGTCATGGCTGCGGTTCTTCCGATCTATTACGCTTCCGTCGCCGCGAGCAACCTACCCGATAACATCCGCTCAGCTTACTGGGGCTACACCAACTCCCTCGCCCTGCTTATCATTGCGCTGCTGGCTCCCGTGCTCGGTGCCGTGGCCGATTACATGGGGGCGAAGAAGCGCTTCATGGGCATCTTTTTAATGGTCGGCGTCCTGTTCACTGCCCTGCTCTACTTTATCACACAGGGCGAGTGGCTACTCGCTTCCGTCCTCTTCATCGTGGCGAATATCGGCTTCGCCGGCGCCAACGTCTTCTACGACTCGCTACTCCCGCACATTGCCAGTGACGAGGAGATTGACCGGCTCTCCACGGCGGGCTACGCGTTGGGCTATCTGGGCGGCGGCATCCTGCTCATCATCAATCTGCTGTGGATCTTACAACCAGAGTTGTTCGGGATCTCCGATACGACGATGGCCTCGCGGCTCGCGATGTTTAGCGTGGCGGTGTGGTGGGCGATTTTCTCGGTTCCGTTATTCCGCAATGTCCCCGAGCCACCGCGGCGGGTGGCAAGCATCGATCGTCTGGGGGCGAACCCGGTTAGGGCGGGCTTCAGTCGTCTGCAACACACCTTCCAAGAGATCCGCAAGTACCGGCAATTGCTCATCTTCCTTATAGCCTTCCTCTTCTACAACGATGGCATCAGCACGATCATCAAGATGGCGACTGTCTACGGCACGGAAATCGGCATCGATCAGAGCGCGCTCATTGGCGCGCTGGTTCTCACGCAGTTTGTCGGTATCCCCTTCTCCTTTGCTTTCGGCTGGTTAGCCCATCGCATCGGATCAAAGCGATCGATCTACCTTGCGCTTACCGTCTACATGTTTATCTCCATCGGCGGCTACTTCATGGCCGAAGCTTGGCACTTCTGGGCGCTGGCCCTCGCCGTAGCGACCGTGCAGGGCGGCAGCCAGGCGCTGAGCCGCTCGCTCTACGGCAGCATGGTGCCACGCTCCCAATCCTCGGAATTCTTCGGCTTCTTCAGTGTGAGTTCCAAGTTCGCGGGCATCATGGGACCACTCCTGTTCGCTGTAGTCGCCCAACTCGCGGGGAGCAGTCGCCTGAGCATCGTCTCGCTCCTCGTCTTCTTCATCGGCGGGATGCTGATTCTGACGCAGGTGGATATCGAGGAGGGGCAAAGAGTTGCCCGCTTGGAGGATCGACAGTTCGAGATAGTGCCGCGGGACGCGTGAGGAGCTCTCTCACTCCCCTTCGATATGCCGACGGTAGCTGCCGAGGACACGCTGGAAGGTGCTGATCTCCTCGAGATGGCTGAGAGCGCGCTGGAGAGGGATGTCGCTGAGACTCGCGGCCACGTCGAGGTAGAAGAAGTATTGCCACTTCTTTCCGCGCAGTGGCCGGCTCTCAAGCTTCGTCAGGTCGAGATCGCGCAGGGCGAAGACGGAGAGCGCTTTAAAGAGTGCGCCTGGCTCATTCTTTAAAGAGAAAACGAGGGAGGTTTTCGCGGGTACAGCGGGTGGTACGTCCTGTGGCTCCGGGGCAAGCGCGACGAAGCGTGTGATGTTATCTGACTCATCCTCGATATCCTCCGCGAGGATCGCTAGGCCGTACACCTCCGCCGCGTGTCGCGAGGCGATGGCCGCCACATCGCGCCGTCCCTGCTCACGCACCATCTTGGCTGAGCCTGCTGTATCGTAAGTCGGCTCCCGGCTGACACCGAGCTGGTCGAGGGTGAACTCGCACTGAGCAAGGGCCTGCGGATGGCTCCAAACTAATTTAATGCTATCTAACCCCACGTTGGGTAGTGCCAACAACTGGTGGTGGATGGGGAAGTTCA
>JALZCF010000485.1 GCA_030863245.1 Chloroflexota bacterium | reverse complement strand
AGTCGAACCTTTCTGCTCCAAAGCAGCAAGATCGTTACCCCAACCACAGTGGGCCACCCAGACAAACCAAAGCCGACATTATCACAACATATCGCATCACTGCCTTATCCACCATGAACAATGCACTATGCAACATGCAACACGCAGCCGCCTCCCCAAATTCCACATTTCCATAAAATCATGGTATAATAATGCTCGTTCAAGCCCCTGTAGCTCAGTGGACAGAGCAACGGTCTTCTAAGGGAAATTGGACCCGCACAGGGAAAGGGAACCTATGCGGTGCACAGTGCTATATCGGCGAAACCTCAGCACGGAAGGGTGGTGGCAACGCCGAGGAAACCTGTAGAACGCGGGGTTCCGTAGAGGCCATACGCACTGCACCTGAGATGGTGAAGACATGGTCCAGACCACGAACAGCGGTGCTGGCGGTGAAAACCGTAGTGGTACGAAACCGTAGGTCGTAGGTTCGAGTCCTACCGGGGGCGCTCAGAAGACAAAAAGCGCGGTGCGTAAAGCATCGCGCTTTTTGTCTTCTAGTCCCACAGCTCCGATAGATCTCATACCGACGAGGCCTCTCGAAGCTAAGGAGGATCCTTCCTCCCGGACCCTAGTTCACTCCTCCACCTCAAAGAGGAGGTCAACCAGCTCGTCGCTCAGCTCCTCGACGCTCTCCTCGTCCCCATCGTAGGCCGCATCGCGGATAGCATCTACGATCTCTTCGATCTCCTCTCGCAGTGCCTCATCCACGTCGCGCTTATCAAGCGCAAAGCGCGCACGGTCCAGGAGGGCCTGGGTGGTGGGGTCGAGCTCTGGAGCCGGTAGTACCGTGAGGCGTTGTGCCTCCGATAGCTTCTCCTGGCTCTTGGCGATCTGGTCAGGACTGAGGCGCTGGCGGCTCGCCTTCAGCCGCTCGCTAACCCGCTTGCCACTCTTCCGATCGACGACGGTCACGTCCAAGATGCCGTTAACATCCAGGCGGAAGTTGACCGTCACGTTGGTAAGGCCGTCAGGCCGGTTCGGCTTCAGTTTGTCCACCATGAAGTCGCCCAACAACACATTGTTCGAGGCAACAGTGCTTTCACCCTGGTAGACCTTGATATGAATCGCGTCCTGCCCAGGGAACAGGGTGGAGAACTCCTCACTCTTCTCCACGGGAATAGTGGTATTGCGACGCACGAGTGGGCTAAACACGTCGGGCTGGAGATTGCCCAGAATGCCGACACGCGCCGTCTCGATCCCTAGTGTGAGTGGGGTGACATCCACCAGGATCGCGTCGATCTCCTCCCCCGCAATGATGCCGCCCTGCACCGCAGCGCCCAGCGCCACAGCCGCGTCCGGATCAATCTCTAGGTGCGGATCCTGTTCCAGGCGCTCTGCCACCATCTCCCAGACACGCGGGATGCGCGTCGAGCCGCCGACTAACAGAACGCGGTCAATGTCGTCCGGTTCCATCTCAGCATCCTGCAATGCCCGATCGACGAAAGCAATGGTACTCTCCAGTAGATCCTCGATCAGTTCCTCGAACTCGTCGCGCTGCACCTCGCGCCTGATGTGTAGGGCGGTCCCCGTCTCATCCTCTGCGATGTACTCGAGGCTGACGAGCGTGTAAGGCACCGAGGAAAGCTCAATCTTCGCTTCCTCCGCTGCCCGCAGCAGTCGTGCCCATGCCTGATGATCCTCTCGCAGGTCAATGCCATGCTCCTCCTCGAACTCATCCGCGAGCATCTCAGCGAGCCGCTCGTCAAAGTCGTCACCGCCCAGTTGGTTGTCACCGGCCGTCGCGCGCACATCCACGATGCCCGCGTTCAACTCGATAATGGAAACGTCAAAGGTACCGCCTCCCAAGTCATAGACCAGAACGTGCGCATCCTCCTCGTTCCCCATTCCGTAGGCGAGCGCGGCGGCGGTCGGCTCGTTGATGATCCGCTCCACCTCCAGCCCGGCGATCTCTCCCGCCTCGATGGTCGCCTGCCGCTGTGGCTCATTGAAGTACGCGGGTACCGTGATGACAGCACGCCGGGTCGACTCGCCCAGATGCTCATCTGCCGCCGCCTTGAGCTTCCGCAGGATAAAGGCAGAGATCTCCTGCGGCGTGTACTGCTTCCCTGCCATCTCGACCGTCTCGTTACTTCCCATCTTCCGTTTGATGGAGCGCACCGTGTCCTCCGGCGCAACCACCCACTGATTGCGTGCGGGCGCGCCCACCAGCAACTCTCCACTGGGCGATACGCCCACCACTGAGGGCAGGATACGCCCCTCGTCCACCGGAATCAGCGTCGGAATCCCCTCCTCGATGATCGCCACCGCCGAGTTGGTGGTCCCCAGGTCTATACCAAGAATCTTGTCCGCCATCTTCTCTCTACTCATTCCTTTTCTATGCAACGCAAGTCGCAATGCACAGATCGCGTTTTACCCTTTACGTTCGTTCGTCCCAGACTTGCTATATTCCTTACCCTGCTGCTTCTGGTACTTTTGCCACCACTACCTCCGCATACCTTAGGACCCGCTCGTCCTGTCGGTAGCCCTGGCGTACCACGGCCACCACCGTATGTGCGGGGACATCATCGCGCGGCACGGCCTCGACAGCGATGTGGAGACGGGGGTCGAAAGGCTGGTTCAACGCGGGGATAGGTTGGATGCCCTCGCGCTCCAGCAGCGCAAGGAATCGCTCGCGCACCAGTTCCAGCCCTTCCAACCAGGCGGCGAGCGCCCTGTCGCTCTCTGGATCAGGCACCAGGATGGGCACCTGAGTCACCACCTCGTCGGGTACGTCCTCAGCCAGGGCCCGCCGCACGCGCTCCCAGAGGGATGGCGAGGAGGAGCGCCGGTGGACCGATTCTCCTTCCTGGAGCTGCGATTGTACCTCCCCCCTCTCTTGGGTGCGGCGCGCCAGCAGCGCACGTCCGTTGTCGAGTGCGGCTTCAAGGCCATCCAACGCGGGGAGCAGATCGGCAACCAGCTCGCCGCGTGCCTCGGCCCGCAGTTCCGCCTCGCGCTGCTGGTCGCGCAGGGTGCGCTCGCGCTGCATCTCCTCCCGCCGGGTAACCAGCTCCTGCAGGGTCGCCAGCGCATCGGCCACCTTCTGCTCCTGCGCCTCGGCAAGCGTGTTCGCCTTGAACTGGGTGCGAGAGAGTTTCTTGATCTGGCTTGCCAGCTCTTCCAACTGCTCCTCGCTGCTCGCGAGACGCGTGAAAAGATCGACCAGCCGCTCGTTCAATTGCTGCGTGCCGCTCGGGTCGGTCAGGCGAGTCGTCAATACGTCAACCTGATCGCCGCTGCGTTGCACCTCCTCCACCAACCGGTCGAGCTGGCGCTGCATGCGCTCTGCCTGATCGGCCAGGCGCAGCAGGCGAACGGTCGCCTGCACGCCTGCCTGCCTGTCCGTCGATACGCCTTTGTCGATATCAACCGGGTGGCGCCCATCTAGTTCCTGGCGTTCCTCCCCGGGCGCAGCATGATTGGTCACGTGGGTTGTGTCACTTTGGTAAGGTTGGTTCACGGTAGTCATCTTCTATCGAAAGCCGTCCGAGCGCCACCTCAAGCGCAAGCCGCACGATATCCTCCGAATGCACGGTTAGATCGAAGGAGGGGCTGCGCCGGCTGGGCATCTCAGGCGGCGACTGCAGTAGAAACAGATCAGTTTGGGCGCGGCGTTCGGGCGTACGAATACTTTCGTAGGCCGCCCGAATCTCCTGGAATTTCTCCGGCTCGCTCTCCGGTGGGAACTGCCGCACCTTCTGGAAATAAGCTCGTTTGATCGCAGCGTCGCCCGACCCGCGATCCACGCCTAAGACGGCATAGGGGTCGCGCGCAGGCGCAACACTGTTCGGTCTAGATGAAGTAGTCATCGCCTAAAATATCATCCAATTCTTCGGGTGTGGGTGGGCCATCTGGGAACATCTCCATCAAGCGGCCGAGAATATCACCGGGGAGTAGCCCTCTACCCCGCATAAAGGCAAAATCCTCGCTCTCTTGAATATAGTCAACCGCACTTTGATCCTTGGCACGGCGCGCCTTCCGCTTCGCCTGTTTGAAGAGCCGTTGCGCCTTCCGCGTATCCTCAGCCGCCAGTGCTTCCAACGCCTCCATGAATTCCACCCCACCACTGTCCGGCGCTTCCTTGCGGATGCGGTCGGCGTAGTATGCTTTCAACTCTTCCGGCCCATCTGGACCTAACGTATCATAGGCCGTCATCAACAGCGTGGCTTGGGATTCCTCTACGTACGGCTGACCTGCCATCTCGATGGCCTCATCCGAGAAGCGCATCACCCACTCCACATCCAGATTGCATTGCAGCGCCCGCTCACTCTGGGCCCACCAGAAAGCGGGTAGCAGGCGCGGAATCTCGCGTGCACGTAGGATCATCGCTTCGACACGCCCCTCGTCCTCCAGATGCAGCAGCTCGTGCAGCACAACGCCTACCACCTGTACATCTTCCGGTGCGACATCGTAGGCCCTCAGGTAAAGATCACGCGCTTTCTGATTCTTGCCTTCGCGTTGATAGTACGCGCCTGCTGCAATCAGCACCTTAGGATGGTTGGGGAGTGCCTCCAGTGCCTCCTCGACGACCGCCTGCCCGCCCGACCAAGGCCCAAGCCACCGCATTTTCTCCAGATACGCGAGTGCCAAACCATCTTGCGCCTCTTTGTGATTCGGATCGATCTCAAGGACCCGCTTCCACAACGGAAGCGGATTGCCGCGCCACATCCCCAACTCTGTTGCGATGGAGGCAAGCTTGACAAGGGCCTCCACATCGTTGGGATCGATCTCCAGGACACGGTTGAGCTCGTTCTGGGCCGCCTCGATCTGGTCGTTCCATAGCAGGTCCTCGGCAAGCTCACGCCGGAACTCGACATCCTCGGGCGCATACTTGATTGCGTTCTTCATGCACGCGATCGCGTCAGCCACATTGTTCGCCTCCCGGTAACAGTGCGCCGCGTGCCGCCAGATCGCCGCCACCTGATGGTCATCCAGATAATCGGGGTGCGTCTCACTCCGCGGGCGACGCCTTACCATGTCGCGCCACGACTCGGCAGCCCGCGCCCAGTTCTCCAGCGCCTCCTCGGCCAGCGCTAGGTTCTGAGCTAGGTGCCGGTTGCTCATGTGCCGCTCGGCACGCCGCCAATGCTGTGCTGCACGTTGCCATTGGCTGGCCTGTGCTGAGCGATAGCCGAGATGGAAATAGGCGAGCCCGACCGTCTGGGCCAGAATGCGATCGTCGATCTCGTTGGGTGCCCTCTTCGCAAGGTCGGCGATCCTCTGCCACTGCTCCTGCTGCGCCAGCTCGATTGCCCGCGCGCGCAGCAGGTAGGCCAGGTTATCGTTCAACCAGGAAGTATCCAACCCATCACCCTGCGCCTCGATCCAGGCCTGGCGAGCTGCCTCCAGATTGCCCGCGCGCACGGCAGCAACCCCCTGGTAGTATCGGAGCAGTGCCCTGACATTTCTATCCTTTGTCGCCTCGGCTTCCTGCTGGACAGTCCCGATTGGAGCCGCATCGGGGTCACGCTGCATGCTGTGCAGCGCTTGCCACACCTGTGGCGCTCCCAACAATGAGGTGTCAAGGGGAAGGACTTCCCCTTTCTTGCCATGTAGCATCTGCTCGACTACGCCCAACGTATTCGCCTCGCTGGCGGACAACCCTTCATCGCTCCACGACTTTCCTTGCGCGACGCGAGCCAACTGCCGCAGATAGGCCAGGCGAGGGCGCTCTGGGTCATCCTTCGCGACCCGCTCTAGTTGCGCTGCCGCCTCCGCGAGACGTCCCGTGCGCCACAGCGCTACCGCGTAGTGGAAACGGATCCTGGAATCATCTGGCACCAGCTCCAGTGCCTGCTCGAGCTGGGATACGCGTGTACCCTCCGGTCCCTGTATCGCCGCCCGGAAGCGGGTCTCCGCCAGCGTCTGGCGAGCGGCGCGCTCCTCCTCAGCCATCTCGGCGAGCTGGAGCGCCTCGGTACTCAGCTGAAGCGCGCGGTCAGTGTTGCCGCGCCGCAGTACGCGCATCGCCTCCTTCAGAAGGAGGCTGATATTCTCTCGCTCACGCGCCCGTTGTAGCTTGAACTTTCTTGACTGTCGCTTTGATAGTTTCTTGGCCATCTATCAGGCCCTCGCTCTCGCCCCTACACAGCGACCCCTCTCTTGTTACCAGAGAGGGGTGACGTGTGCATTGCATTAACTCTTTATGTCACTTTATTACACTCTATTGAAGCGCTGAGTAAAGCCATCCCACACTGCCGGTTCTACGACCCTGCATAGATAGCCGGGTTGAGGACGCCAATGTAGGGCAACGTGCGAAAGCGCTCCGCGTAGTCCAGACCGTAGCCAACGACCCAGGCATCCGGAATCTCGAAGCCAAGGTAATCGATCTTGACCTCCACCCGGCGCCGTGTCGGCTTACTCAACAGCACACAGGTAGCAATCGATTCGGGCCGCCGCGAGCTCAGGTTGTCCATGAGGTAGCGCAACGTGAGCCCTGTATCGACGATGTCTTCCACGATAATCACGTGCTCCCCCTCGACGGGTCGCCGCAGGTCGAGCATTGTACGAACGGCGCCCGACGTCATCGCAGAATCACCATAGCTACTCAGCGCCATGAACTCTATACGGTGTGGAATCGTCAGGTGGCGAGCCAGGTCAGCCAGAAAGATGAACGCTCCCTTCAAGATCCCGACCAACACCACCGATCCAGCGTCATTGTAGGCCTCGTCAATCTCCCGCGCCAGCTGCACCACCCGCCCCGCTATCGCTTCCTCCGT
>JALZCF010000470.1 GCA_030863245.1 Chloroflexota bacterium | reverse complement strand
GGAGCGCCAGGTGACAGTGGAGGGTGAGAGCAAACCCTTGCCGCGTCCTTTCCTCGTGCTCGCCACCCAAAACCCTATCGAGCTGGAGGGGACCTTTCCGTTGCCGGAGGCGCAGCTAGATCGCTTCCTGATGCGGCTTGTTGTGGGCTATCCCTCTGCTACGGAGGAAGAGCAGATGCTCCTTCGTTTCGAGCATGCAGAACCGCTAGCGGAGTTGGAGCCTGTGATCCCGATTAGCGATATTCTGCTATTGCGGGATGTGGTCCGCAACGTGAAGGTGGAGGAGAGTGTGCGTCGTTACGTGGTAGACATTGCGCGCGCGAGCCGAGAGCACAATGCGTTAGAGCTGGGGGCTAGCCCGCGAGCAACCTTGGCCCTCTACGGCGCCTCGCAGGCCCTCGCGGCACTCCGTGCAAGGGACTTCGTTATTCCTGACGACGTCAAGTACCTAGCTCCCTTCATTCTTACACACCGCGTGCTCATCTCGCCACAAACCCGTCTCCGAGGTCGCACACCCGAGACGATCATGGGAGAAGTTGTCAATAGCGTGCCCGTGCCGGTGGAAGAGATGTGAGGGGGCGTAGTGGCAGGGTGATGGTGGGACTGCTGCATATTCCATGTTGCGTGGTGCATAGAGGTGATATGTAACATGCGTTATGTATGGTGCACTCCCTATTGCTCGGGACGGGTAGGGAGGATGTGTATTCCTAGGACTGCGCGCGTTCGGGTGAGGGTTCTAGGTAGTAGGTCATGCTTTGGAGGGCAATGACGGGGTCAATGTACTCGATGCTGACGTCGTCTGGGACGCTCAAGGTGATGGGGGCGTAGTTGAGAATGGCACGTACGCCTCCCTCTATTAGTTGGTTCGCAATCCGCTGCGCGGTCCGGGCGGGGACGGCAATGATGCCTATTTTCACATTCAGCTCCCGCAGGCGCTGTGTCATGGTGGCCTGATCCTCTATCACAAGGCTGCCGATTTTCTGGCCGATTTTGTCCGCGTCGACGTCGAAAACAGCCCGAACTTGAAAGCTGCGATCGCGAAATCCTCCGTAGTTCACTAGGGCGTGACCGAGGTCGCCTGCACCCACTACCGCCATGTCCCATATCGTATCCACCTGTAGGATGTGACGTAGTTGGTCACGTAGATACTCGACCTCATAACCCGTCCCCTGTTTGCCGAATTCCCCAAAATGGGAGAGGTCCTTGCGGATCTGTGCCGAACTAATACCAAGGCGACGACCTAACTCCTGGGAAGAGGTTACGCTTTGACCGTTATCCATCATCATATCGAGCGCTCGTAGATAAAGGGGTAGACGATGGATCACGATATCAGGGATATCGTTCGACATTAAGCCCTTCCTAAAATAAACCCTCAACGATAGCGACTTTGTGAAATAGTACACAACTATAGTACCACAAGGTGGTAAGGGGCACAACCGTTCTAACGAAAAGGGAGAATAACCCCTTGAGAAGGTGCGGGTGGTGATGGTATACTCTCGCAACAACAGTCATGCTGACCCCACAATGTTGCTTATGGAGGAACGTTATGTCGCAAACGATGTTGTCAGAGTTTCGAGCAATGGGGAGCGTGGCGGAGCGGACGCGGCGCCTGTTGGTGCAGCGCGCGCAGGTACGTCCACTGACCGCGCAGCAGCGTAGTCAGCTGGATGATACGCTCCACCACCTGGCTGCCGTGAGGGAAGGATTCCAACTCTCCCTGCGCACGGGTCGCACGACACCTGATGAACTACGTGCTATCGTGCGCTATACGCTCTATACGATAGACTGGCGTTTCCTGGAAGAGCTTGGACTGACCCTGCAAGGAGATGATCAAGTGCAGCGGCTTGGGGTGCAGTTGATGGCGTTTGCCCATGCCACCATTGCTCTTGGAGTGCTTCCTCTGTTGCCTCCAAGCGAGGTCTCCCATCCCTCCTCCTCCCACTACCGCGATCTCCCCACCCCCCGCCGACCCGGGGAGTGGCTGGAGCGGATCGAAGAGCTGGAGTCTGTACTTACCCGACTCCAGAGCGATCATTGGAACTGGCCTTCCTCCTCTTCCCTCCGCCGTACCCATGCGTACTTCGACGCCACTGCCTGGCTGATACGGGAACATCTAGGGCGATTCGGGTCCGATTGAGCCAAGGCAAGCAACGTGCTTGTACTTGAACTAACCACTGATAGTATGCTCGGACCGCGGACTGGTGTTGCTAGTAAAGAGGACTGTTATGACGGATCAGCGCTTCTTGGATGAGGCGAAAATATACGTGAAGGCGGGAGACGGGGGGAATGGCGTGGTCGCCTTCCGGCGGGAGAAATTTGTGCCTCGTGGTGGCCCCGCGGGTGGTAATGGGGGTAAAGGGGGCGATGTGTACCTCCGTGTGGATCCTCAGATGAATACGTTGTACAAGTTCCAGGGCGGTATCCATTTCCGTGCCGAGCGGGGGGCCCACGGCTCTGGCATGAACCAGCATGGTAGGGCCGGTGAGGATCTGTACGTGGATGTTCCGCCGGGTACCGTCGTGCGGGATGTGGAGACAGGCAACGTGTTGGGCGACCTCACGCAGGTGGGCGAGACGATGCTGGTGGCACGTGGCGGGCGCGGCGGGCGAGGCAATGCAGCGTTCAGGTCAAGCACCAACCAGGCGCCCCGCATCTCGGAGAAGGGGGAGCCGGGTGAGGAGCGTTGGCTCCTGCTGGAACTGAAACTGATCGCGGACGTGGGGCTGGTTGGGCTGCCCAACGCAGGTAAGTCCACACTGCTCAGCGTCATCTCCGCGGCCCGACCGAAGATAGCTGATTATCCTTTCACTACGCTCACTCCGAATCTCGGTGTGGTGGAGGTGGGGGATGTGCCGCCGTTTGTCGTCGCAGATATTCCTGGGCTCATCGAGGGCGCCCATGAGGGAAAGGGGCTAGGCGACCAGTTTCTGCGCCACGTGGAGCGCACCAAGCTCCTGGTCCACCTCGTGGACGGTACCGCAATCGATCCCATCGAGGATTTCGAGACGATCAACGCGGAGCTGGCCTCCTTCAACGAGCGGTTGGCCTCACGGCCGCAGCTGGTTGTCATCACGAAGATGGACCTACCTGACGCGCAGGAGCAAGCACCGATGATCCGTGCCGAGCTCGAGGAGCGCGGGTACGAGGTGATGGAGATCTCGGCAGTCACCCAGGAAAACATCCGTCCCTTGAAGTATCGCATTGCACAGATGTTGGCGGAGCTTCCCGAGCCGGAACCGGTGGTCGAGGAGGTGCGCGTCTACCGGCCGCTGGAGGGTCGGAAGCAGTTCTCCATCCAACAGGAGGACGAGGAGATCTGGGTCGTCCGAGGCGAGGAGATCGAGCGCATCATCAACATGGTCAACTGGGAACAGGAGGAGGCCATCCAGCGCCTGCAGCGCCAGTTCCGCGCCCTCGGCATCACGGATGCCCTACAACGCGCCGGCATCGAAGTCGGCGACACGGTGCGGGTGGGGGAGGCGGAGTTTGAGTGGCTGTAATGGTGAGTGCGGAATGCGGATTTCGGAATGCGGAATGAGTCAAGTGCGTAGTGCGTAGTGCGTGAACGTCTAGCCAGGACCCACACCTAAAGTTCACGCACCACGTGTGCGAAGCACATGCGCGCAGCGCACACGCACCACGTACTATGCAACATGCAACATGCAACAGACCGTGTACTTCAGCTCGTTGAGTCTGCCTCAGTGAACATAGGGGTTAGCGCGTGCCAGAAGGGGGAGGGGTGCCGTGGGCGACCAGCACGGTGGGCGCAGCCGAGGAGGTAGAGGCGCTCTTTGGCACGGCTCATGCCGACGTAGCAGACGCGGCGCTCTTCGGCAAGCTCTTCTGCTGTAGTGGCGCGGTAGAAGGGCATGATTCCTTCCTCAAGACCGACGAGGAAGACGGTGCGGAATTCTTTGCCCTTAGCCGCGTGGATTGTCATCAACTGAAGGCGGTTGTTATCCCCTACCATACCCGGCTCGCGTTGGATGAGCGCGAGGTAGGTGAGGAAGGAGTACAAGGAATCCGCTCCCCCAAGGCGCAGGAACTGGTTGGTGTAGCGATTCCACTGTTCACGTAGTTCCGCCCATTGTTTATCCTCGGGATCTGCTGTATACGGTCGGCGATAGAGCTGGCGGAGGTGCTCTTCGACGAAGGAATGGATGGTGGGCGGCAGGTCATTGGTCCAGTGGGGCAGGGTAGCGGAGCGCTTTAGGAGGCGAGAGGCGCTCTCCACCAGAAGGCCGTTTTCATCGGCTTCGTTGCCTTCCGCTAGCAGTGCTACTGCCACAAGTGGCAAGTAGTCGCGGAGCACGTGCAGTTGTTGATCTCGTCGATGTAATTCCCACAGGTGCTGGAAGAGATGGACGGTGTGTCTCACATCCGCCATGGCGCGGTGGAAATTGCCGCAGATGGGCAGTTTGAGGTACCTCACTAACTCTTCAAGCTTGTAGCTCGGCGCGTCAGGTAGCAGGCGGCGCGCGAGAGCTAGTGTATCCACAACGGGATTCTGGATGGGCGGTAACCCGGCATCCTCCGCTATCTTGCGAAGAAAGCGCAGGTCAAAGTCTGCGTTATGTGCCACCAACACGGCACTACCGAGATAGTGTACAAAGTCGGGCAGCGCGTCGTGGACGTGCGGTTTGTCCCGCACATCTTGTGGGAAGATGCCGTGCACATCAGTTGCCGATTGGGGAATAGAACGCCCTGGGTTTACTAGTTGGTCATACCCCGCATCAGCTAGAGCCAATCCGTTGAGTCGCTGGGCCGCCAACTCAACAGCCGTGTGGTAGCGCGGGTTCAAGCCAGTCGTTTCCAGATCAAAGACAACCATGTCACACGTCGCGCCGCTCTCGCACGCGACGAGTAGGGCGGATGCTAGTCGCCACGCAATCAGGGTTGCCGGATAGCGAATGGAGCCGGCGTCACGTGCCGTCACGTTGAGGGCTCCCTGTTGCTCGATCCCGCAACTGAGTCGAAGCGTCGCCTGGCGAGATGGGGCTTCAACTGGCTCGATGGCGAGAGGACGATCGAAGTAGTCGCGGAGGACGAGGCGCAACAAGGTGGCGGCACACCAGCCGTCGACCGTGTGGCTGGCCGTAAGCTGGAGAGCGTCTCCCTGCACCAGCGTTCGCTTCAAAGGTTCGACCAGCTTGCCAACATCCGTGAATTGGATGAAACCACGTAACGTTTCCATCTCCGCCTGCGCGTAGGGACTCCGGCGATGTTCCAGCACCTGGAAGAGCTGGTCGTTCACGCGGGGCAGGGGCTCGTGTACAACTGGCACGAGCGTCTCCTCGATCAGGTGCAGGAAATCGTGTACCTGTCGTCGCGTGGCTGGCCCCAACTCCTCGCACTCCTGTATCGTACGCATCAGCTCGACAAGCGTTTGCCCCCGCCCCTCTGCCGTTCGGCGCAGTTGGATCATCGTCAGCTCATCCGCCACAAGGTGGGGGAAGTTGAGCGCTGCTGCGAGAAACTCATCTGCTACCGTGACCGCAGCTTGCAAGGTGCGGCGTATTTCCTGCACCTCCAGACGTTGAAAGAAGGGATCCCGCTGGATACGCTCTAGTGGCAGCCTGGCCCTCACCAGCGCCTGCTCCAATTCTTCGCCCGTGCGATGATAGCGATACAACAGAGCGATGTCGTCGAGCGAATGCCCCTCTTCCGCACACAGCCGCGCGATCTCGGCGACCAGCTTTTCACTCTCCCCCGCTTCATCGTCGTGCCACCACCGCTCGATCCAACCCATCTCTCGTCGCCGAGTGCTTGAGTGCCGGGAAATGTTGCCACTCTGCAGCAGTAAATCGCAGGCCTGCACGATCGAGCGCGTGGAGCGATAGTTGTAGGAGAGCTTGTATAGACGGGGGCGGTACTCGAGACGAAAGCGGCTCAATACCTTCTCCGTCGCCCCGCGCCAACCGTAGATACGCTGCTGGTCATCCGCCACAGCCATCACGGTCCTGGTTCCAGGGGGTGCAAGCAGTTGCACGAACTGGTACTGTGCCGGATCGATGTCGTGGAACTCATCAACGAAGAGCCAGGGATGTGCTGCGCGCCATG
>JALZCF010000467.1 GCA_030863245.1 Chloroflexota bacterium | reverse complement strand
GATATGGTGCGCCTCGATCACTTCCGCGGCTTTGAATCCTACTGGGAGGTTCCAGCGGCCGAGCTGACTGCTGTCAAGGGACGGTGGGTGCTGGGACCGGCCGCGCGCCTCTTCAACACGCTCCAGGAAGAGTTGGGTGAGATGCCGATCATCGCCGAAAACCTGGGCGTGATTACTGAGGAGGTCGAAGAGCTGCGCAAGCAGTTTGGCTTCCCCGGGATGCGCGTGCTCCAGTTTGCTTTCGACGAGGATCCAGCAAACCCGCACCTGCCCCATAACTACCGCGTGAATACGGTCGTCTACACAGGGACTCACGACAACGATACCACGAGAGGCTGGTGGGCAACACTGGAGAGCGACGCCCAGTACGAGGTGTTGCGCTACCTGGGCCGCCACCACCTGCCCCCGCTGCGGATCACGCCCCAACTCATCCGTCAGGCCATGCGCTCCGTCGCCGCCCTGTGTATCTTCCCCATGCAGGATGTCCTCAACCTGGGAAGCGAGGCACGCATGAACAGGCCCGGGGCGGCCAGCGGCAATTGGAGCTGGCGCTTCCAGTACCGTGAGCTAACGGGACACTTGAGTCGTTGGTTGTATGAGATGACGCGCCTGTACGGGCGGCTGCCCGAGCAGGAGAAGATGGTGACGGAGTGAGAGGGAGAGGGGAGAGGGGAAAGGGGAGATTGCGGAATGCGGAATGCGGAACGCGGAGTGGAGAAGGGAGAGGGGGTTGTGAGGGTTGGTGAGGTAGGAGGTATGGGGAGTTAGGGATGAGCCAGGGGTTGCCGATTGACGAGGGGATCCTGTATACGGATTTCTATCAGTTGACGATGGCGCAGGTGTATTTCGAGATGGGGGTGCATGAGCGGCTGGCGCGTTTCGAGCATTTCTTCCGTAGTTATCCCGATTATGGCGCGCACAAGGCCGGCTTCTGTGTGATGGCGGGGTTGTACCCGTTGGTGGAGTGGATGCAGCAGGTGCGTTTCGGCGAGAGGGAGATCGAGGCGCTGCGTGGCTTGCGGGACGGCGAGGGGCGGCCGCTCTACCGCGACGACTTTCTGGCTTGGCTGGCGGAATGTGGCGATTTCAGCCAGATTACGGTGGAGGCAATTCCCGAGGGACGGGTCGTCCACCCGAATGTGCCGCTCGCGGTGGTGAACGGGCCCCTGGCCATGGCGCAGATTCTGGAAACGCCCTTACTGAATCATCTCAACTTCGCCACGCTCATCGCCACGAAGGCTGCGCGCGTGCGGGAGAGCGCGGGCAATGCGTTGGTGATGGAGTTCGGGATGCGCCGGGCGCAGGGGGAGGGTGCCAACAGCGCTACACGCTCGTCCCTGATCGGCGGGGCAGATTTCTCGTCGAACACGGGTGCCTCGATCGCGTTGGGCATCGAGCCTAAGGGGACCCACGCGCATTCCATGATCCAGGCTGCCATCGCGATGGGGATGAGCGAGCTGGAGGCCTTCCGCCGCTACGCGTCGATCTACCCGGACAACGCGCTCCTTCTCGTCGATACCATCGATACCTTACGCAGCGGCATTCCGAATGCCATCACCGTTTTCGAGGAGCTGCAGGAGAGGGGGCACCGTCCTGTTGGCATCCGGTTGGACTCCGGCGACCTGGCCTACCTTTCCATCCAGAGTGCCAAGATGCTTGACGAGGCGGGCTTCCCCGATGTGTCCATCGTGCTCTCGAATAACCTGGATGAGTTGGTCATCTGGCAGATCGAGTCGCAGATCCGGCAGGAGGCGGCACGGGAGGGCATCGATGCGGATGCCATTCTCCGGCGGCTGGTCTTCGGAGTCGGGACGCACCTGGTTACCTCCTACGGCGACCCTGCGCTAGGAGGGGTTTACAAGTTGGTGGCGCTGCAGGACGAGGCGGGCACGTGGCAGCCTGCTATCAAGGTGTCTGAGAGTGCACGGAAGACGCCGACCCCCGGCGTCAAACGGGTCTACCGCGTCTATGACGAACGGGGCATCGCGACGGCCGACCTGCTGGCACTGGAGGGGGAAAGCTTCGACGATCCGGTGCTGGAGCTTCGCCATCCCTTTGACGAGCGCCGCCGCTACCTGAGTCGTTCTTCCGTAACCCTGGAGCCCTTACTCGAGACGGTATACCAGAACGGTATGCCCTACCATGTCACCTCTTCCATTGGAGAGATC
>JALZCF010000461.1 GCA_030863245.1 Chloroflexota bacterium | reverse complement strand
GCCATGCGGCGTGTCCACTTTGCGCACCCGGTCCCCGCGCCACTTCTTGATGTCGTACCCCAGGAACCTGACGCGTTGTTTGGCGTTGGTGATCAACGTCTTGTCCGCTGACAGTTCTGGGGGTAGTCAACGATTCGTGAAATTTTACGCCATTTGAGTGAGCCAGTTCACAGCTCCTCGATCATAGCGGCCAGATGTTCTTGATCGGGATGGAGATAGCGCGCGGTAGTGGTCAAGTTATCGTGGCCAAGCAGGGCTGAGAGAGTTGCCAAATCCACTTCTCCTCGGCGTAACGCGCGCGTGGCGAAGGTATGGCGCAGGAGATGAGGCGTCACATGGCGGGTGAGGCCGGCCAGACGAGCAGCTTTGGTGACCACGCGCTGAACGTCACGCGCGGCTAACGCCTGGCCGGTGTGACTGACGAAGAGCGGTTCCGCGGCAAACGCTGGGCGCACGGCCGCATAGCTCGCTAGATCCTGGCGGGCGCGCCGACTCAACGGAACGATTCGCTCCTTGCCGCCTTTGCCCTGCCGCACGAGCACGTGACCCTTGCGCTCACTCGTCGAAACATCAGCCGGGTAGAGCGCCACCACTTCCGAAACGCGTAACCCCGCCCGCACGAGTAGGCTCAGGAGTGCCACATTCCGCTTGCTCATCCACCCCTCGCCTGCCAGCACCGCGAAGAGCCGGCCAATCTCCCGCCCATTCAAGGGATCGAGCGGGGCGCTCACTTTTTTCATCCCCTTCACGATGAGCTGTCGTCCGTGATGACGTGCCACCCCACGGAGCGCCGCTAGGCGCTGGTTGACACTGGCGGCACTTAAGCGACACCTACGGACCAAATGCTCACGCCATTCATGGACTTCCTCATCCGTTAAGAGAGAAGCATCTGGTGCCTGGTCATAGGTGGTCAGGTACCACGTCTCGAATTGGGTGAGGGCCCTGGCATAACTGGCGCGGGTCGAAGCGACCTGAAGGGTCTGGAGGTAGGCCGTTTTCTGCGTAGGAAACATGATTTCATCCCTCCTCAAAAGATTATGCGACGCTTGTGAGAGGCGCTAAACGCGGCCCGTTCGACAAGTCCTCAGAGGCAAACTGGGCCGTCCTCGCGCGCCGTATGTCGCAGAAACCTCCTTCTGCGACATGATTCTGCGACGCAAAATCGCTGCTGGACAGAAGTGCGCTATACTGGCCCACGTACGCTATCCCTGTTCCAGATGAGGTACGATGGCCACGATTCAGGAGACGGCTTACCCACGCCTCAAGAGTGTCCCGTCCGAGCGCGACCTAGCCGACGTTTATACCCCAACTGCTGAGGAACTCGCCCTCGCCACCCGCTCCACGAAAGGGATGGTGGCACGCCTCGGCTTTCTGGTCACGCTCAAAACCTTTCAACGCCTGGGTTATTTTACCGTGCTGGCGGCGGTTCCTCCACTTATTATCGAGCACATTGCCCACACCAGTGAAATCCCGCTTACGCACGCCGATCTCCTAGGCTACGACCGCTCGGGCTCCCGCACGCGGCATCTGGCCGTCATTCGCACCTATCTGCAAGTCAAACCGTGCGGTACGGAGGCACGCCATCTCATCGTGCAGGCCATGGGGGAAGCCGCCCGCACCAAAGATGAAGTAGCGGACTTGGTCAATGTGGCGATTGAGGAACTGGTGCGCCATCGCTTTGAATTGCCCGTCTTCGCGACACTGGAGCGTACCGCACGCCGGGTGCGGGCCTCCCTCTATCGCACGTTGTATCAAACGATCTTTCAGAAAGTGGATGAGGCGACCCAGCAGCGTGTCGCGGCCCTTTTTGTCACTGACTCCCTCTCCCATCGCAGTCCGTGGACGGAGCTGAAGCGCGATACCGGTCGTCCTACGCTCACGCACCTCCAAGAACTGATTGATCGGCTCACCTGGTTGGATGAACTGCAGGTTGATGCGGCCTGCGTCGCGGATATCGCGGATGTCAAGGTCAAGCATTTTGCGGCCGAGGCCAAAAGCTTGGATGCGGCACGCATGTTGGCCCTCGAACCCCACAAACGACTGACCCTAGCGGTGGCGCTCGTCATCGTCCAGACGGCCCGCGCCCGCGATGATTTGGCTGAGATGCTGATCAAGCGGATGCGCCGCATCCATCACAAAGCGAAAGCCGCCCTGGAACGCTATCGCCTCGAGCACGAGCAGCGCACCGACGATCTGGTCCTCACCTTGCGCGACGTGGTGGTTGCCTACCAGTCGCCGGGCACGGTCGAAGAGCGCTTCGGTGCGGTAGATGGGCTACTGGGGCGTCGCAGTGAGCAGCTCCTCGAAGCCTGTGATGCGCACCTGGCCCACAGCAGCAACCACTATTTTCCCTTTCTGTGGCATCCCTACACACCCTATCGCGCTGCGCTCTTGCGCTTATTGCAGGTCATTACGCTCCGCTCGAGCAGTCAAGATAAGGCCCTGGAGAGCGCGATTGCCTTCCTCAAACAACACGCCACCAGTCGCCGCGGTTGGCTAAGTACCATACAGGTGGAACAGGCGGGGACCCCACAGGAGAAGCAGGTGCCCCTGGTCGACCTCAGTTGGGTGCCGCCCGCGTGGTGGCGACTTGTCACGGGGCAGCGGACGCGTGATGGCCATCCTGAACAGGTCGACCGCCGCCAGTTCGAGGTCTGTCTCTTCTCGCAGCTGATGTGGGAGTTGAAGTCGGGCGATCTGTACGTCGAGGGGGGCGATGCCTTCGGTGATTACCGTACACAGCTCGTCTCCCTAGAGGAATACCAAACGGCGGTGGCCGAGTATGGTCAAGTTGTGAGCTTGCCGGTGGAGACACAAGCCTTTGTGGCACATGTGCGGCAGGTACTCGAGACAGCTGCCCGTCACACCGATGAGGCGTTTCCTGAGAATCACCTCGTGCGCATTGAGCAGGGACGCCCTAAGCTGAGTCGCTCCCCTGCCCTGCCGGAGCCTGCTGGGCTGGAACTCCTCGACAACCTGTTAGCGGAACGCCTTGAAGCGGTCAACCTGCTGGACGTGTTGGCCGATACGGAACACTGGCTCAACTGGACGCGCTGTTTCGGGCCGTTGTCGGGTCATGATGCCAAACTCGCGGACCCCATCGCGCGCTATCTGACTACCGTCTTTTGCTACGGCTGCAATCTCGGTCCCACCCAAACCGCCCGTGCCGTCGGCCTCCTCGACCGGCGGCAGGTGATGTGGATTCATCAGCGCCATCTGACGGAGGCCAAGTTGGAGGAGGCCACGCGCGGCATCATCAATGCGTACAATCGTTTCCTGCTGCCCAAATTCTGGGGGTCGGGCAAACACGCCTCCGCGGATGGCACCAAGTGGGATGTCTACGAGCAGAACTTGCTGGCGGAGTATCACATTCGCTATGGAGGCTACGGCGGGATCGGCTACTACCACGTCTCGGACACCTACATCGCGCTGTTTGCGCACTTCATCCCCTGCGGGGTATGGGAAGGGATTTACCTGCTTGACCCCCTCTTCAAGAATCCGTCGGACATCCAACCCGATACGTTGCACGCCGATACGCAGGGGCAGAATGAGCCGATTTTCGGGCTGGCCTACTTGCTGGGCATCCACCTGATGCCCCGGATTCGGAACTGGCAAGAGTTGAAGTTCTACCGTCCGACGCGGCACGCGCGCTATGAGCACATTGACGAGCTATTCTCGGATGTCATCGACTGGCAGTTGATTGCCACCCATCTACCGGATATGTTACGGGTGGCGCTGTCGATTCAGGCAGGGCGGATGACGGCCTCAACGATCTTACGGCGACTTGGCACCTACAGTCGTAAGAACCGCTTGTATCAGGCCTTTCGTGAACTGGGGCGCGCCGTGCGGACCGCTTTTCTACTCGACTACCTGGCGGACGCCGACCTGCGCGATACCATCCAGGCTGCTACCAACAAGAGCGAGTCCTTTAACGGGTTCACCAAGTGGCTGTTCTTCGGTGGAGAAGGTGTCATTGCCCACAACGACCGCGAGCAACAGCGCAAGCTCATCAAGTACAATCATCTGGTGGCGAACTGCCTGATTTTCTACAACGTTTTCGCCATGAGCCGTCTCTTGCATGACCTGGCACAAACGGGACAAACATTCAGTGACGAGGTGCTTGCCGCCCTTAGCCCCTATCGGACGCACCACATCAACCGCTTTGGGCGCTACCATCTCGACCTCACGCGGCAACCGCCTGCCCTCGATTACGAAATCCCGCTTGCCTTCCTCAACACTGAATCGAACTTGACTGGCTAACCATCTCTTCCTGACATGCGCAACCCACATATGGCGTAAAATTTCACGAATCGTTGACTACCCCCGGATGCGTCACTTCCACATAGCCTTCGTCGACATCTTCAGGGGTGTTGGCCTCATGCAACGCCCCCATCGCGGCCGCATCGTCTACGGTCAGCTGGCGCAAGGTGAAAGCTCTGGCAGGCGAGACATCTGGTAGGTCAGCTGGATACAAG
>JALZCF010000437.1 GCA_030863245.1 Chloroflexota bacterium | reverse complement strand
CATCATGGTCCTTAGCCCACTTGGCTTTCTCAACGTTCTTAACACAGGCTTTGGGGGCTTCCTTATCGTGAGTGCTCTGCTCCTGTTTGTCTGGCTCCTGTTGGAAGGCACCTGGCTGATGGTGCGCGGCCTCGTATGATCGTAGAGATAGAGCTAGTTGTCGGAACACTTGCCCTCTCTCGCACGGAACGACAGGTCCCATGCGGCTAAACTGGACGGACCGGCTGGCGCAGTACGCCTGGCTCATCCTGCTCGTTGCAGTGGCCCTCGCTATGGTCGGTGGTGTAACCTCCGCAGCCATCTGGCAGCCTAGTGTCGACTATGTGCCAGCCGAGATGGAGTGTGAGAATCCGCCTTGCTTTGGGGGCGGGGGGATGCCAAGCCTCCGCGACCTCCCCATCGTCATCCCGGTCCTGGGCTACTTGCTCGCGATAGTCCTCGGCTTGCCCAGCCTGCTTGCCAGCATCTGGGACCTCCTCCGTGGCCATTGGGCAGCGGGGGGCAGGCGCTTGCTCACGTTCGCCGGGCCGGTGCTGTTCTTCGTCGGTACAGAGATCATCCCACATCTGGTGAACCCCTGCTATTTCGCATGGACACTCGCAGGACAGAGATTGCCTGAGTTCTACTGTGCGTACAGCCCTGAATGGGGCGCGGACTTTGCTGCGCGGTGGCATCTATTGGCTCACACCCTGATCGGTGCCATCCCGATGGCTGTGCTGTATTGGTTGGCACTGCGAAAGTGGCGTCCCTCCATCCTGAGGTTTCGATGATCTTTACCTTGTGGTCCGACTCGGCCGCAACCACAACACGCTGCCACGCACTACGTTACAGGACATCACCCTGTTCCATGACGAAGCGGAGACTATCGTGTTCTTGGTCGTGCGAAAGACAGCGACTGTAATAGAGGAGGATTAGATGTTTGAGGTAACTTACGTGGCTCGCTGGAGCGGGCTGGCGGCGATCCTAGGTGGGGTGCTGTGGATCGTGTTCAGCACCGGCTTAACCTTCACACACGGGCCGACCCAGATCCCGCGCAATGCTACCCTGCTTGGCCTTAGCGCCCTGGCCTTCAACCGGATGCTCGCCCTCCCACCGCTGCTCTTCATTGTGGGGCTAGCCGGCCTCCGCCTCAGAGGACCGACTGCGCGCGGTCGGTCCCCCGGCGAGGCAGGTTTTGTCGTTGCACTCATCGGTCTGATCATGGTAAGCCTGGGTGTCGTCTTCGAGACCTGGATCATAGACCCGAACAAGGACTTCTTCCATCCCATCGTGCAGGCGGGTTGGATCCTGTATATTTTCGGCCTGTTCCCGGTGCATGCCGTTGGCATGATCCTGTTCGGCCTTGCTTCATCGCACCTCGAGAAGCGTTTCCGGGCACTCGGGGTTGGCATCGGGGTATTGAGCTCGCTTCCGATGGTCGCAGCCCTCGCAGCGTCGGGTTCCACGACCAGTCTGGTCGTCGCCATGCTGAATGGGCTTTTGGGGCTTGGTTGGATTCTCCTGGGCTATGCACTCTGGGATGGCGCCCGAGAAAGGCCGACTACGATCGCCGCGAGTCGAAAAAGCAATCTCATCCACTGGAGCGGTCTAGCTAGTATTCTAGCCGGTCTGACCTGGTCTATCGGATTCGCGGGGATGACCAAGGTACTACTGCCCGTCATTAGCCAAGAGGATGGACACTGGCTCCTCGGCTTAGCAGGTCTGCTAACCTTACTGACAATCATGGGATTAGGTACCCAGGTTGCAAGACGCACAAAGCGACTCGGCATGGTAGGCTATATCCTAGCCATTAGTGGGGCAAGTCTTTTCGCTATCGGTAATATCGTTGAGGTTGGCCTGGGGCTTGAATTTGGCACGAGACTGTTCGGACTCGGGCTCGTGAGCCTGATAGCTGGAACGGTGCTGCTTGGTTTCGTGCTACTGCGTGCGAAGGCGCTGCCGTGGTGGGCTGTATGGCCGCTCATCATCGGTATCCTGGCGATCGTTCCGTCGCTCACTATCGCTGCACGGATTCTTGACCACGATGGCAGTTCGACCGCTACCGTTGTGGGAGCCGTGCTCATCTTGGCGAGCACGGGCCTCCTTGGCGCTGGCTGGATGCTACTGGGCTATACGCTGTGGTCAGACACGTGGGGGAATGCTACGTAGGACAGTCTGCCGTAGTGGCGCCGCCCTACCAACGAGGAGGAAGGTCTCATGTTATCTGCAAGGCTGATCCAGTGGAGCGGATTGGCGGCCATCGTGGGCGGGGTCCTGTGGATGGTGTACGGGGTGTTCGAGATGGTGGAACCGTGGGGTCGAGCCGTCCTCTACCGGCCAGAACTCGGGTATGAGTTGGTCACCAACGCCCCGCTCTACCGCGTCTATAGCCTGCCGGGCAGTGTGGCGCTGTTCCTCACGGCGTTGGGGCTCCTAGGCGTCGCCATCTGGTGCCGGCTCCCTGTCGGCCGCCTCGGTAAACTTGGCGTCGTCCTGGCATCTACTGTCGTCGGCGTCGCCGTGCTCAGCGCTTTGGGTGTGCTTATCCTCTTTGTGCCGTTGTTCTTTGCTGGGGTCGTCTTAGGCTCGTTTATTCTTGGGGCCGCTACCTTTCTGTTGGCCGTTGATGCTCGCAATGTCAGTGTCCCATCGCCTTGGACAACTGCGCTCCTGGCCCTCGGCATCATGGGTCTCCTGCTGCTGCCACTGCGTCCACTCGTCTTCGCGGTCGCACTCATCCCACCAGGTGTTGCGGCCGGGTTCATAGCACTGTTTGGGCTTGGCTGGCTCGCAGCAGGCTTTCGCCTCTGGTTAGAGAGCCGTCAGCAGGCAAGCGGACGATGGAGCACGTCTGAGATCAAGCGCTCGGAATAGAGTGAGAGAGAGTGGAATGTGATATACTATGAGGTGGGATTACGCGTGGATAGCGATCGGTCGACAGGGTGAGATGCGATGGAACTAGAAGGGGCACCGGTGGGGATAGGCGCGCTCGCGGAAGCCACGGAACCGGTAGGTCAGCGCGGGCAGCATCAAGCAGCCAATACGTTGCTACGTGGCCGCTGGCTCGTGATTGCGCGCGCGGCGTGGGTCGCACTCGCCTCCCTGGCGCTGGGCTTTTACCTCTTCAACAGCCCGGTTCGCTTCGAGCAGTTACGCACGGTCTGCACGGAAAGCTGGTGTGGCGGACGACTCGGTCCGGAAGGAGTGGCCACCCTCCGGCAACTGGGCCTCTCCCTGGACTTGTATGCCGCGTACACCGTCATCCTCTATCTGGCCTTCACCCTTGTGTGTTGGACGGTTGCCGCCGTGATTATCTGGCGCAAATCCGACGATTGGCTGGCGCTCTTCATCGCGCTTATGCTCTGGACGCTGGGCGCCGTCTGGGGTTTCCACGAAGGGATGCTTCGACCGGCATGGTCGTTGGTGCATATCCTCTTCATGTCGCTCGATCTCGCCTCGATTATTGTTCTCTTCTATTTGTTCCCCGATGGACACTTCGTGCCCCGCTGGACGCGCGCGGGCGCTGTGCTCTGGCTCGCAAGCCTCCTCTTACTCGCGACCGTGTTGGCGCTGGATTCCCTGTTCGGGTACGAGCCGCCCGAGTTGTTCTGGCAGGTCGGCGTGCTCCTGTTCATCGGTGCGTGCGGTACGGGTGGCTTCGCCCAGCTCTACCGCTATCGGCATGTATCCACTCCAGTCCAGCGGCAACAGACCAAATGGGTCGTGTTTGGCTTGCTGGCGGTAGCCGCCTGGTTCGTCGGCACGCCGCTCTACCTGAATTTCGTTCGCCCGGC
>JALZCF010000415.1 GCA_030863245.1 Chloroflexota bacterium | reverse complement strand
GCTATAGGTGATTTGATGCGACGTGTAACGATAGTTATTGGTGTGCTGCTTCTGGCACTTTTTTCTTGTGTGGTGGGCTGGGGCGCGGCGAATTTTGCGGGGGGGTCTTTGGATCCGGTGGCGATGTTCGTGGCGAGTGTGACGCCGCTCCCCATGCCTTCCCCCACGGTGGTGCCGACGGTTGTGCCGGATGAGCCGTTGGCAGCAGTGGATGTTCCACCCAATACTCGTGCCCTGTTGCAGGCGGAGCAGGAGTGGTTGGACACGCTCTATCGTGAGGCCAGCCCCAGTGTGGTCAATATCACGAGCCGTTCCTACACCCAGAGTTTCTTCTTCGATGTCATCCCGCAGGAAGGTACGGGGTCGGGCTTCATCTGGGACGAGCAGGGGCACATTGTGACAAACTACCATGTGATCGAGGGCTCCCAAGAGTTGGAGGTGACCCTCGCGGACGGGCGGCTATTCCCAGCAACGGTTGTCGGCGTGGACCCGGCGAACGACCTGGCGATTATCCACTTGGACACGAGCGAGACCGCTGGGAATATTGTGCTGCCTCCTCCCCTTCCTCTCGGCGACTCGCTAGGCGCTACGGTGGGGCAGCGCGTGGTGGCGATCGGCAATCCCTTCGGCTACGAGCGGACCTTGACGACCGGCGTCGTCAGCGCGCTAGGGCGAGTGATCCAGAGTGAGGGCGAGGCGTTCATCGGCGAGGTGATCCAGCATGACGCAGCGATCAATCCCGGCAACTCGGGGGGACCATTGCTGGACCTCGATGGTCAGGTGATCGGCATCAACACCCAGATCGTCTCACCAAGCGGGGCTAGCGCGGGGATCGGCTTTGCGATCCCTGCCGATACGGTGACGCGTGTCGTGCCCGAGCTTATCGCGCGCGGTCACTACCCCCACCCCTGGCTTGGCATCGAAGGTGTCGACATCACACCGGGCCTTGCCGCGCGGCTGCAGCGTGGCGGCCTGCCTTTAGAGGCAGAGGAGGGAGTGCTCATCCAGGGTGTCTACCGCGGTGGGCCGGCAGAGAATGTCCTACGGGGCGGCGTGCAGCGCGTGCGGGCAGGCAACCTGATCTTCTTCGTCGGCGGCGACCTGCTCGTCGCGCTCGACGACCAACCCATCCCCGACCAGCGCACGATGTACCTCTACCTCGAAGCGCAGAAGCGCGTCGGCGACCCCGTCCGCGTCCAATTCTGGCGTGACGGTGAATTGCAGGAGGTAACGATTACGCTGGCGGAGCGACCACAGGAGTTGAGGTAGAAGGAGTATCGAACGAATGAAACTACTTATTCTCGGCGGCACTGTCTTCGTCGGCCGCCATATCGTGAGGGCGGCGCTGGCGCGGGGACATGAGGTGACGCTGTTCAATCGCGGCCAGCACAACCCGGACCTCTTCCCGGAGGTAGAGAAGCTACGTGGGGACCGGGATGGCGATCTATCGGCCCTGGAAGGGCGACGGTGGGACGCAGTGATCGACACCTCTGGCTACGTGCCGCGCGTCGTGCGCGCCTCCGCGGAGTTGCTGGCTGAAAAGGTGAAGCATTACACCTTTATCTCCTCGATCTCGGTCTATGACGACTTCAGCGAACCGGGGATTGACGAGACGCGCTCTGTCGGCACACTGGCAGATGAGAGCGTGGAGGAGGTCACGGGGGAAACGTACGGGCCACTGAAGGCGCTCTGCGAGCAGGCAGCGGAAGCGGCGCTGCCGGGACGGGTCCTTGTCATTCGTCCTGGCCTGATCGTAGGACCCTACGACCCGACCCACCGGTTCACCTACTGGCCACGGCGTGTTGCGGCGGGCGGCGAGGTGCTCGCGCCAGGCAACCCGGAGCAGCCTGTGCAGTTCATCGATGTGCGGGATCTGGCGCAGTGGATCGTGCAGATGGTGGAAGCAAAGCAGACAGGGGTCTTCAACGCGACGGGACCGGAAGCGCCTATCACGATAGGAGAATTCCTTGATGCCTGTCGCTCAACGCTCAACGGCGCCGCGTGGTTCACATGGGTTGACGAGTCTTTTCTCTTGGAAGAGGGCGTTACCCCCTTCACCGAGATGCCGCTCTGGGTGCCGGAGGAGATGGCTGCCTTGCATACCGCGAGCATCGACAAGGCAGTGGCAGCAGGCCTTGAGCTGCGCCCGATCGAGCACACCATCGAGAGCACCTTTGCCTGGGATGCCACCCGTCCGGGCGATACGCCACTCCGTGCTGGCCTCAGCCACGAGCGGGAGCGTGAGCTGCTCAAGAAGTATTCCGCTTCCGTCCGGAATTAGATTGACCTCATATCCTACGGGCGGTATAATTTGACACGTATCTGAGAGATTTTTCACAAAGTGACACCCTGTTAGCCCAAAGGAGGGTCATTTTCATGGTCACGAGCACGTACAACACGCTCATTCAGGGAATCCGATACCGCGGGCGAGAGGGACAATGGTCCTGGATCCTGCACCGCACGACGGGACTAGGCGTTTTCCTCTTTCTGGCGATCCACATCTTTGACATCTATCTCGTCATGTTCGGACCCAGACTCTTCAACGCGTTGACTGGGATCTACCACCACCCGCTGGCCCGCATCGGTCACATTTTCCTGTTCTTCGGCCTGATTTGGCACGCGCTCAACGGCATCCGGATCACGCTCTTCGATTTTGTGCCGCCCCTCTGGTCCTACCAGCGGCAGGCGGTCTGGATCCAGGTCGTCCTCTTCCTGGCGATATTCGTCCCGTCCACCATCGCCATCATCGTGTCGACGATTGAGCACCTCTAGGAGCAAGCCATGCTAAAACCACAAGCCTATCGAAGCGCCACTGGCCGCATGGAGCGCTCCAGCGACTTTGAGTTGTTCGCCTGGTTCTTCATGCGCGTGAGCGGCATCATCCTGCTGTTCATCGCCCTCTTTCACATCTTCTACATGCACTTTGTGGTGGATGTCGCGGAGATTACCTTCCTCACCATTGCCGAGCGCTGGCAGAGTGCAGGCTGGCGCACCTTTGACCTCGCCCTCCTCTTCTTCTCCTTCACCCATGGCACAAACGGGGTGCGCTACGTCATCGAGGATTACATCGATCACGATGGCTGGCGGGTGACCGCTAAAACCGCGCTCTACCTGCTCTACTTCCTCCTGATGGCCATGGGCACCTACGCCATCGTCGCCTTCGACTCCGAGGCTTGGCTGGAAGCGGAGGAGGTCACTTCACTTCTACTGAATGTGATTTGACGGCAGTGAACGACAGTGATCAGTGACCAGTGATCAGTGATCAGTGGCCTCCGGAAGGTGATGACAGGTGATTAACGATGGCCGACCGAGAGGGGGAAGGGGAAAAGGGAGAATGGAAAGGGGAAAGGGGAAACCATGTTCAATGACGTTCCAAGCTCCATTTTCCATTTCCCATTTTCCCCTTTCCAATCTCCAGTCTCCAATCTCTGGTTTCTGACTACTGACTACTGAACAACGAGGAATGAATGGCTCAATATCAGTTTGATGCGATTATTATCGGCGCAGGCGGGGCAGGGCTGATGGCGGCGCTGTACGCCTCGCGCGGCTGTAAGGTTGCAGTGCTTTCGAAGCTTTACCCGACGCGTTCCCATACGGGGGCTGCCCAAGGGGGGATCGGCGCCGCGCTCGGGAACTTGGAAGAGGATCACTGGCAGTGGCATGCCTACGACACGGTCAAGGGCTCCGACTACCTGGGCGACCAGGATGCGATCGAGGTGCTCTGCCAGGATGCGATCCCGGTGATCTACGAGCTGGAGCACATGGGCCTGCCTTTCGACCGCACGCCGGATGGGCGCATCGCGCAGCGTCCCTTCGGTGGTCACTCGCGTGACTTTGGCAAGGCACCCGTTCGCCGCTCTTGTTACGCGGCGGACCGCACGGGTCATATGATCCTGCAGACGCTCTACCAACAATGCATCAGGGAGAATGTGACCTTCTTCAACGAGTATCACGTGCTCGATCTTATTATCGAGGAGGATGCCGGCAGCACGATCTGCAAGGGTTGCGTTGCCTACGAGCTGGACACGGGAGAGTTGCACACCTTCCACGCCAAAGCCACGATGCTGGCCACCGGCGGCTGGGGCAAATGCTGGAGCGTGACCTCCAACGCCTTTACATTGACTGGGGACGCACCGGCTATTCTGCTGCGCCATGGCCTGCCCTTGGAAGACATGGAATTCTACCAGTTCCACCCTACCGGCATCTACAAGCTCGGCTTCCTTATCACGGAGGGTGTGCGCGGCGAGGGGGGCGTGCTACGCAACAACGAGGGCGAGCGCTTCATGGAGCGTTATGCGCCCACTATGAAGGACCTCGCCTCCCGCGACGTGGTCTCCCGGGCGATCCACCTGGAAATTGAGGAGGGACGGGGCATCGAGGGCAAGCCATATGTCTACCTGGATGCGGTGCACCTGGGGGAAGAGACGCTGATGAAGAAGCTGCCCGACATCGTGGAGATCTCGCGTGTCTACCTCGGCGTGGACCCGGTGCAGGAACCCATCCCGGTGCAGCCGACCGCCCATTATGGGATGGGTGGCATCCCGACGGATGTGGATGGCCGCGTCATCGTCGACGCCGAGAACACGCCCGTTTACGGACTGTACGCGGCCGGCGAGGTCGCCTGCGTCTCCGTCCATGGCGCCAACCGTCTGGGCACCAACTCGCTGACCGACTTAGTGGTCTTCGGGCGCCGCGCCGGCGAGCATATCGTGCGCTTCGTCCGTGAGATTGACCACCAGCCACTCCCCGAGGATCCTGAGGCGTGGTCCCGCAACGAGATCGAGCGCATTCTCTCCAATAGCACGGAGGAGGCAACACCAGCCCGGATTCGTAATGAGATGCAGGAGACGATGTCGCGGGGGGTCGGTATCTTCCGCGTAGAGCAGGGCATGCAGAACTCGATCGACAAGCTGGCAGAATTAAAGGAGCGCTTCCAGAAGGTAGGGGTTGACGACAAGGG
>JALZCF010000410.1 GCA_030863245.1 Chloroflexota bacterium | reverse complement strand
GGTAAATAGGTGGCCGCTTGGGATCGTGATGGTCGTCTCTACGGCTGGAGCTCCGCGCCACTGCCCGGCTCCCGCGGAATCGGGCACGAACTCCATCTGCTCGATGCGCAGCCCGTGATCTGATTCCCATCTCTCCACTGAAGGCAGTACCGCACGGCTGACGGAATGAGGAAGCCCCCATCCATCCCGATCGGCAAGGCCCCCGCAGCCGCCGATCGCCCACGGAGAGAAATCAACGCGATCCTTGTCCTGTACGGAGGCACGAGAACTTACCATGATGCGCGGTACGGATACTGTACCGAGGGGCCTACCAACGGCTTGCCGCAGGGCGGCTGCCACTGCTTCGGCAATCTCAGAGCCACAGTGCAAGTGGGACCATCCAACCGCGGCAGGGAAACGGGCGTGCACCACCGTACCGGGACGGGTGGCTATCCGAACCGCCCGCAAGAGGCCACTATTCTTGGGCACATTCTCATCCAGCAGGGCGAGGAGGGGCAACAGAGCGAGGCTGATTGTGTTTCCTCGTGTACTGTTGATGAAGCTCCCGCGCTGATCATCACTTCGGCTGAAATCCAGCTCAAGCTGATCCCCACCAACGGTCGCTGTGACGTGTACCATTACACTTTCGCCATTGCAATCATGGTCGAGGCGGCGTTCACCGGAGAACTGTCCCTCATCCCAGGATGCGATCTCCGAACGGAGAAAGCGTTCGGCGTAATCCAGTGTGTACTCCATCCCCACCTGTACGCCCCTTGGCTGATAGCTGTCTATCAGTTCCAGCATCCGCCGCTTTCCTACCTCGAGGGTTGCTACGAGTGCATCGAGATTCCGTCGTGTTGCCTCTGGCTGGCGACTGTTGAGGAGTGTGGTGGTGAGAATATCCCGAACCGGACGGTCGTACCGGTAGAGTTTTACGGGTGTGATCGGTACCCCTTCAACCCACACCTCGGTCGCCGTCGGGAAGTAGCTGCCGGCCACCTGCCCCCCGATATCCGGCATATGTGCTCGCGCCATCAAATAGAGCATGATGACGTTGTCCAGGACGAGGGGCATCAGCAGCGTAAAGTCCTGCACGTGAATTCCCCCATGGTAAGGATCACTCACAAGCACGATGTCACCGTCCTTCATGTCGAACTTGAAGTAATCCAGAACGGAGGCAGCGGTTTCGGCCAGCGAACCGAGCTGAAGAGGGTTATCGGTGGCGACGACATCTCCAGATCGATCCACGATTGCCACGGCGCAATCTCTCCCCTCGCTGACCTCGGGAGCCTGAGCAGCCTTCGTAAGCGTCACGCCCATGTCGGTCGTTATCGCCTGGAGCTGGTTCCGGATGATTTCGCGATCAATCAAGGTTACATTGGCCATGAACGCATCTCCTATTCGACGATCTCGATGACATAGGTGTCGTACTGATCGAGCACTGCCTCCTGGCCCCGGTAGATCACGATGGTGGTATCCGGCTCGTGAACGATCGCGGGGCCGCTGATCAGGTTACCGGGTTCGATCTTCCGACCGTCATAGATACGGGTATCCACAAACCCCTCGCCATCGAAGAATACCGATCGGCTGCCGACCAGCGCACCGGACGGATCCTCCTTGCCAAACGAACGGGCCTCGAAGGCAACCGGTTCGCGGATTCCCCTCACCTCCACCCGCAGGGAAACGATCTCCACCGGCTGATCCGGGCGCTTGAATGCGTAAAGCTTTTCATGCAGGTCGTGAAACTCTCGCAAGGCACGAGCCAGATTCACCTCACTCACCCGTCTTGTACGGCTGCGCAGAGGAACAATTACTTCCTGCACCTGCCCCTCGTAGCGCATATCGATGTAACGCGCCAGGGTGATCTCGTGTATACCCTTGTGCTCGCTGAGTAGTCCCTCGGCTTCATCCAGCATGCTGCCATAGACGCGATTCAGCTCGTCGTTGTCAATGTTTGCCGAGCTGCGTACGTAGGACTGAATCCGGGAGACCTTGAAGTCCGAAATCACCGCCCCAAGTGCGGAGAGAACCGATGCCGTACGTGGAACCAGGATGGTCTTTATTCCGAGGTCTCTCGCCTGCAACCCGGCGTGAATGGCACCGGCACCACCGAAGGCCATCAGAGCATAGTCTCTCGGATCACGTCCGCGCGATATCGACACATACCGTACGGCGTTGGACAGGTTGTTGTTGGCGATCCGGAAGATCCCGTTGGCTGCGGTAATCATGTCCACGCCCAGGGGTTGGGCGACCTTCTCCTCGATGGCGCGGGCAGCTGCGTCGGGGTCCAGCTCCATGGCTCCACCGAGGAACCACTCGGGCGCCATATACCCGAGCACGAGATTGGCGTCGGTGACGGTTGGCTCAGTCCCGCCGCGCCCGTAACAGACAGGACCGGGCAGAGCTCGCGCACTCTGCGGTCCTACGCGGAGAGCCCCTCCCCGATCGACCCAGGCAATGGAGCCGCCCCCGGCCCCAATGGAGTGGATATCGAGCAGGGGGACAGCGATGCGATACCGGCTGACCCAGTGGTCTACTCCGACCTCGGGTTGACCTTCATGCACGAGGCAGACGTCGTAGCTGGTGCCTCCCATGTCCGCGGTAATGATGTTCCGGTAACCTGAGAGTTCACCCATCTTCACCGCCGCGACCACACCTCCAGCAGGACCGGAGAGCACCCCATCGACCCCGTGGGACTGGGAGTACGCCACGTCCATGACTCCGCCGTTGGACTGCATGACGAGAAATGCCCCTTCGAAACCCTTCTCGCGAAGGCGGTTCTGCAGTCGATCAAGGTAGCGGGCCAGCTTCGGACTCGTGTACGCATTCACCATGGTCGTGCTTACACGTTCGAACTCCCGGATCTGCGGGAGAACCTCCGACGAGAGCGTCACGAAGCAGTCCGGGTATTCTTCGTGTATGATCTCGCGTACGCGCTGCTCATGCGCAGGGTTGACGAAGGAGAACAGGAAGCAGACGGCAATTGATTCGACGCCAGCACTCTTCAGCCGCCGGACCGCCTCGCGTGCTTCGTCCTCATCCAGTGGCGTCACCACTGCACCGGAATAATCGATGCGCTCGGTTACTCCGAGCCGGTGTTGCCGCGGGATGATCTGGTAGGGGCCGGGGAGCCGGATATCGAAGAGGCTCTCTTTGTAGCCGCGCCGGATCTCGATGACGTCGCGGAAACCTTTTGTGGTGATGAGTCCCGCCTTCACCCCGTTGTACTCCAACATCATGTTGGTCACAACCGTGGTGCCGAGGACGATGTAATCGGTCTTGGCGAGAAGATCCGAGGTGGAGTGACGGTAGTGAGCAGCAATGGAATCCACAGCTTGGAGGACACCCTCAGCTTCGTCCTGCGGGGTGGACAATACCTTGCCCTTGAAAAATTGGCCGCCATTACGCGCCACAAAATCCGTGAACGTACCTCCTACATCGATGCCAATCTTGTACGCCATGAGTTCCTCCTCATCTGTGACGTGCCGTGTGGATTTCGCCGCTCGAACTTTCGTGCCTACTTCCGCCATACGCACATCTGAGAACAGCTCGCATGCCTTGTGGCGCTGAGTGACAGAAGCAGGTGAAAGTAGACTTCATCCTCTCTGGGTGGATCACCTCCCCCTTACCTCAATGTGAGCACCACGCCTTATCCGATCCTTCTCAAAGGTTAGCGGCATGTCGCAAACGTCGGCGCTCCCACAAGGCCGAACCGAGGATTACCGAAGCGTCACGGGAATATCACGCTACGCGATTTACTCGGTTTAGGGCGCGTTCAAGGCGATCAAGCGCCTCTTCTACCTCCTCTTCTGACACGAGCATCGATGGTGCGATTCGAGCCACATTGCTTGAGGCGCCAGCTAACCCGATCAGCAGTCGCTCTCTCTTCGCCGCTTCCAGCAGTGCTGCGGCCAACCGGCGGCTAGGCTGCTTAGACCTCGGGTCCTCCACGAGTTCCATGGCCTGCATTAGGCCCACGCCTCTGATGTCTCCAATCCACTCGTAACGTGAATAGAACTGATCCAAGCCAGAACGCAACTGGGCGCCGCGCTGTCGGGAACGTGTGGGGACATCCTCCCGAACCATCACATCGAGTGTAGCCTCTGCCGCCGCCATGCAGACCGGGTTCCCCCCAAACGTCGAAATTGTCTTGCGCGTCCAAGCTGCCGCAATCTCATCCGTCGTAATCGTGACACCAACTGGGAAACCGTTCGCTATACCCTTCGCGAGGACCATGATGTCCGGTACCACATTCCAGTTCTCGATCCCGAACGTTGTGCAAAATGGCCAGGATTGTATCCAAAATAATGGATCCAAGACGTGGGTCAAGAGCGTTGTCGTGGTGCAGGTTAGATAAAGATGACTCCGGTCGGGTTCGGCTGCGGGCCGGACTCGTACCACCAGAGGTACGGTGGGGTGACACGCTTCTGGTTCTTCCCGTCTCTGCGTTATCTGTGAAAATCTTGGCTCTCTCATCTGCGAGGTGCCGAAGCCCCAATGCGACCACTCAGCTACGTGAAGCTCCTCTGAAGTTGCGGCGATTAGGCTGCTTGCCAGACAATTTCTGTCATGTACCCCAACCTGTTTCGCAGGGCGCCTCATGCTCCTGGGCAGGCTGAGGTATTGAATCTGGTGCTCACCGAGGACCCCTTCGAGCCGCCGCTGATGGATGAGTCCGTACGACTTAAGGCCGGGCACACACCGCCAGACGCTCCCACCGTGCAACTCATCGTGGCTCCCGCACGCGCGAGGGAGTTCGCCGAGTGGGGCGTTCCCGTGTCGTTTCTCTACTAGCAGCGGCCTGGCGCCGGGAGTAAGCCGTGGTTCCTGGCCCTGCGAGAGGAGGCGGCAGAGCCCGCCACCGTAGCGAGTGCCCTCGCGCTCTTGATGGTTGACCGGGCGTGCGAGGTCCTTCCAGTAGTTCAACAGGCCGCCGGAGTACGGGCGGCGGTGGGGGCGGGCGCCTCAGAACGCAGGGAAGCTGCTATCGCCCGTCCCTGCCGGCAGGCGCAAGGACGGGCGGCGACGCTTGGACTACTTGACGATCACCCAGCCGTACATGTCTCCGAAGACGAAGTGCGGCGTCGTCACGCAGATCACCAGATAGCGACCCGGCTCGTTGAAGGTGTACTGGAACGTGCGCTGGCTGAGGAACGCGCCTGGGCTCTCCAGCGCGAGCCGGTTGGTGGGATCGTTGATCTGGAAGTTCGGGATCCCGAGGAACGGGGCCGGCTCCAGCGTGGCGGGGCTCGCCTCTATGTCCGAGGGCTGAGTCCCATCGTCATAGATGGCCACGCGGTGCGTGGGTGCGACCTCGAAGGTGACGGTTCCCCCAACCGAGATCACAACGGTGCGCGGCACCAGCTTGTCCTCGGCATGATACGAGCGGTCGTGTTCTTCCGCCGGATGGAAGGGCGAGCCTGCCCGAGGATCACCGAAGCGGATCGTCGCCGAGGAGGGTACGCCACTTGGCGCCGCACCGCGGTTAAGCGCTACACCGCCGTCCGCAAGAGCCGGATCGGTCGGTACAACGTCGTCGTTGCAGCCTACGAGCAGTGAGGGGACGAGGAGAAGAGCAAAAACGCGCCGCATAGTTGCCTCCGAGAGAGAGTGGGCGAGCATGAGACCGGCAGGAGCAGGTAATATG
>JALZCF010000372.1 GCA_030863245.1 Chloroflexota bacterium | reverse complement strand
GGGGGCGTGGTGTAGCGGTTAACATGTCGGCCTGTCAAGCCGGAGATCGCGGGTTCGAATCCCGTCGCTCCCGCTGGAATATCTAGAAAAAGCCCAGGAAACGCCTGGGCTTTTTCCTTTTGGTTGCACCGGTTGAATAGGTGCAGGTGTGGCGGAAAAGCATTGGCATAGGCCGGTGCTTTTTTGTTGGGCCCCATCGGGATGTGAAGAGAGAGCGGTGCGAGTTCTTTCCCTCGTAAAGAAAGTACTTGAATCATCGTGCGGTTTAGGGGATAATCGAAGCGGTGGGATTTAGTCAATGTATCACAAGGTCTTCAAAGCAGGTCTGTTATGAACTGGGGAACTTTCGGTGAGATGTTGCAGAGCTTCCTGGCTATCGCTGCTATCGGCGTGGCATTGTTCGCTTTGTGGCGCCAGCAGGAGGAAGTTAGAGAGCTTGAAAGCGTTCGGGTAGAACGGCAGGATAAAGTTCAACCGCTTGAAAGCGAGCTTGTAGCAGAATATGAGAGGGAGCTTTCTGTCTTACGTGACTACCGCGAGCAAGAGATGAAGCGGTTTGAACAAGAAATGAAACGGTTTGAGGCGGCGCTAGCTGAGTGGGAAAACGAAGAGAAACGGCTTGAAAGCAAGCTTGCAACCACGCAGGAGAGAGAACTTGCAGCCTTGCGTGACTACCGCGAGCAAGAGATGAAGCGGTTTGAACAAAAAATGAAACGGTTTGAGGCGGCACTTGCTGAGCGGCAAGAAGCAGTTAAAGCGCTTGCAAGCGAGCTTTCCACAAGACATGCGAGAGAACTTGCCACCCTGCGCGACTATCGCGAACAAGAGATGAGGCGGTTTGAGGCGGCACTTGCTGAGTGGAAAGAAGTGAGTCGACTGCAATTCGAAAACGCGCTGCAAAGAGCTCTCCTGGAACATCAAGTACAGCTTACCCCCCTTCAGGAGACAAGGGTTGGGGTGTTAGAAAAACTGTACCAACTCCTTGTTGAAGTAGAGCAGAGTATGGACTCGATGTTGCGTACACTTGACGCTGATGGGGACCGAGCCAGAGCAGAACAACTCGGAACCACCGTGCTCCAGGTAGACAAACTAGTCCAATTTTTCGACATGAACCGCATCTACTTTGGAGAGCGGCTATGCCGGAGATATGACGAGTTGAACCGACTGCTTCGCACGTCTTACCTTAACTACAAAGCCTACGCGGATGCTTCAAGCGCGCGCAAGCTCCCCGGCTTTATACAGGAGCACTCCCCGGTTTGGAACCAGGTCCCGGAGGAAATCAGGTTACTCAAACAGGAAATCGAAAAGGAATTCCGCGGAATGTTAGGGATACGGGGTACGGCGGAAGAGGACAAGCGAAGCTTTAGCCAACTAACTAAGCCCGATAGCGATTTGGCAGTGGAGGACTAAGGGAAATCTGTCCAGACAGTCTGCTGGGCCGTCTAGCCCCATCGGCTACCCCTGCACCCCAATTTGAAAGCACAAATAGTACCGGAATACCTATCGAGAGAGTACGACAGTCTCTATCCAGCTGCTGCCCGATCTGATTTAATGTATTGGAGCTACCCTAGTGCATCATCAGAGGAGTTGTTCGGGCAGTGTGAACGAGACTGGAGACTGGGGATTCATTCGCGAGAAGCTGCCTTGATTCTGCACTGGTGACTTCTGATCGAATAGCGATGACGACATCACACGGTCGCCATCACGTTCACAGATGAGGCGGCCGTAGAAGATAATGTATCAGAGAGTTGAAAGAACGAGTCAGAAAAATCGTCCTCTAAGGCTCAATAATGTACCTCCTACCGTCTCGGTGCTGATGCCCACTTTCAGGCAGGTGACGTTCATCCGTCGTGCGCTCGAGAGCCTGCAAGCTCAAACATGGACGGATTGGGAGTTGATTGTGGTAGATGATGGCTCACCGGATGAGACGGAAGGGGTTGTTGCAGGCTACCTCGGCGATGAGCGGATCCGCTACTACCGCTTGCCGCGCAACGGCGGTCTTGGGGCAGCATTGAACTTTGCGACGGAGAAGGCAGGCGGCCGTTACCTGGCGTACCTGCCATCCGATGATGTGTACTACCCCGAGCACCTTGCCCAGTTGGTCTCGACTCTGGAGGCGGACCCCGACTGCTACCTGGCGTACGGTGGTTTGCGCTGGGCGTACAACCAGTATGGTCCGACGCTGCAGGGAGAGGATGCAGTAGGCCGTGAGGCGGAGGTGCTGACGCGCCCGCCGAGGGTGACGCGCGATACACCACTCTCGAGTGGCAATATTCTGGCCCTGGTCCAAGTGATGCACCGCCGTGACTTGGAGGGGGAGGTACGCTGGGCTACCCGGGAGGAAGTGGTCTCAGATACCTTGGAGGCCAACTTCTGGCGCGCGCTCCTCGTGCGCGGTGCGCAATTCAGCTATACAGGTGCGCTCACTTGTGAGTGGGTGGAGCACGCGCACCAACGACACAAGCTGATTGCCGGACCGGGAAGCCTGACCTATTTTCGCCGGTATCACGGGATCGGGCGCGAGGAGTGGATCAACTGGCAACCAAGTCGCGGCCCGCGACTCGACGAGCGCGCCCGCTACCATCGCTTCGCCGTGCCCCGCATCTTGCCACGTCCTGGCGCTCTCAAGATCCTGCTAGTCGGCTCGCTCGGCTTCAACCCGGAACGAATCGTCGCGTTTGAGGAACAGGGGCATAAGCTATACGGCCTGTGGATACCAGAGCCGGAGGTATGGGATGGTGCCGGCCCCCTCCCCTTCGGCAATATCGAAGATATTCCCTATGATGCAGCCTGGCCAGAACGCGTGCGTGCCATCCAGCCCGATGTCATCTACGCACTGCTCAATTGGCAGGCACTCGCCCTCATCGTGGAGGTGCTCGACGCTCAGCTGGATATTCCCCTCGTGTTCCATTTCAAGGAAAGCCCGTTCACCGCCCAAGAGCGCGGTTTGTGGCCCCATCTCTTCCGGGCCCTCACAGAGAGCAGCGGGCAGATCTTCATCAACGAAGAGGTACGGACATGGTTCCAACTGGCTACGGGCGGCCTGCTCGATTCGGCTACCAGCTTCATCCTGGATGGCGATTTACCGAAGATTGAGTGGATGAGCGACGAGTGGGCGCCGAAGCTATCGGAGCAAGATGGCGAGATTCACACGGTCTGTGCCGGCCGACCGCTCGGGCTCGACCCGTTTGAGGCGCTCGCGCACAAGGGGATTCACGTCCACTTTTACGGCGACCACTTTCATGAGATGCACCCGACCTGGATTCGCAACGGATTACGCACGGGCTACCTCCACCTGCATCCCACCGTCGAGCCGTGGGAGTGGGTGCGCAAGCTCTCGCAGTACGATGCGGCCTGGTTCCATATCTTCGATAGCGCCAACGGCGGCGATCTGCGACGCGCCAACTGGGATGATTTGAACCTGCCCGCCCGCCTGGGTACCTATGCTGCAGCCGGCCTCCCCTGGATCATGAAAGATAATAAGCCCTCCCGCGTCGCACTTCAGCAGATCGCGCGACGCCACGAGATCGGCATCTTCTTCACCGACTTTGACGACCTCGGTGCACAACTCCATGACCATAGCACCCTAAGCGCCCTAGCGGCCAACATGCGCGCCGCCCGCCACCTCTTCGCCTTCGATACCCACGTCAGCGATCTGGTCGCCTTCTTCCGAGAGGCAATACGGCGACACGAGGACGGCAGTGATCAGTGATCACTAGTCTTCAGTC
>JALZCF010000367.1 GCA_030863245.1 Chloroflexota bacterium | reverse complement strand
TACCCACACCGTCCACCTTATCTTCGGCGCAGCCCAACTCACCCACGAGCGCCTCATCCTCATTTTCGACCAATCCACTCCGTCCGAGGCACCACCTCCGAATCCTTTCGCTTCCATGCTTGATGGGTCGGTTTAGCTGCCAAACCTGTCATCGATATAATGACCCGCTCCCTGCTTATTTATGGCGCTTCATGCCATACTTGGTATTACCCACATCTACAACAAACTCGGGGTTGACTCTCGTGCGGCAGCCATCGCCATTTCCTCTCGCTCACCACGTGTTGCACCAGTAGCGTCCCTCCGATACAATACGCAGCTTTGGGGAAAACGCGTATGGGGGAGACGTACATGGCAACTGATCAGGAGCTGACCACCGTCGAGAAACTACGTGGTCTGCCCTGGAGCATCGCCTCCAATGCCGCGAACACGGTCTTCGTCCAGTTCACGTTCTTCGGCTCGGTCTTCGTGCTCTTCCTGAGCGCGCTCGGGCTGAGCAAGGGCGAGATGGGGTTCCTTCTGTCGTTGCTCCCCTTCACGGGCGTCATCGCACTCTTCCTTGCGCCCACTGTCGAACGCTACGGCTACAAGCGGGTCTACCTCACCTTTTTCGGGTCGCGCAATGGCGCCGCCGCGCTCCTGCTGCTGACACCCTGGGTCCTGGCCACCTTCGGCCGGCAGGCCGCCCTGCTCTTCGTCGCAACGATTGTCGCGGCCTTCTCTGTGCTACGGTCCATCGGCATGACCGCCAGCGTTCCCTGGATCCAGGAGTATGTCCCGGATGCCGTCCGTGGAAGGTACACCGCCACCAACAACGCCTTCACAACCCTGACCGGCTTCCTGGCGGTCCTCACCGCCGGTACGGTCCTGCGGCACACGGTCGGCCTCTCCGGCTATATGCTCCTGATCGGGGTCGGCATCGTCTTCGGGCTGCTCTCGGTCTGGCTGGCCGCCTTCATCCCGGGGGGTGCTCCGCACCCACCAACTGACCCCGACGCGGTGAAACGACGCGCCCTCGGGGAGGCGGTACGCGACCGCGACTACCGGCGCTACCTGGCGGGCGTCGGTCTCGTCACCCTGGCCACGGTGCCGCTCGGCGCCTTCTTGCCCCTCTTTATGCAGGAGCAGGTCGGCCTGCAGGCGGGGAGCGTCGTCTGGCTGCAGGTAGGGAGTCTGGCGGGCAGTCTCATAGCGAGCCCGTTATGGGGGTGGGCCGCCGATCGCTATGGCAGCAGGCCGGTCATGCTCCTGGGCATCTTCGTGCGGAGCATGCTGCCCCTACTATGGATGACGATGCCGCGCGCCAGCGCCGCCAGCCTGCCGGTGGCGCTGAGCACCTTCTTCCTGCTCGGCCTCGCCGATATCGGATGGGGCATCGGGTCGGCCCGGCTGCTCTATGTGAGCATCGTGCCGCCCGCCCAGCGCTCCGACTACCTGGCACTCTACAACGCATGGACCGGCGTCGCGGGCGGCATCAGCCAGCTGGTGGGCGGCTCGGTGCTGGAAGCCGCGCAGGGCATTGAGGGGCGCGTGCTGCTCTTCACGCTCGACCCCTACCTCCCCCTCTTCCTGATGGGCATGATCCTGCCGTTGGCGGGTGCCCTACTCTTCCAGACGATCCGCGTCGAGCGCACGGTCAGCGTGGGCGAGTTTGCGGGTATCTTCCTGCGCGGCAACCCGTTCCTGGCCATGAGCTCGCTGGTGCGCTATCACCTGGCCAGAACCGAGCAGACCACCGTGCAGGCGACGGCGAAGTTGGGGCAGGCGAGGAGCCTCCTTACGGTGGAAGAACTGCTCGAGGCGCTGGCTGATCCGCGCTTCAACGTGCGCTTTGAGGCGATCCAGGCCATGGCACGCAGCGCGCCCGATGAGAGGCTCATCCATGCCCTCTCCGATGTCCTACAGGGGCCGGAGCCCGCCCTTAGCGTGATGGCGGCCTGGGCCCTGGGCCGGTTGGGCGACGAGCGGGCGATCGAGGCACTGCGCAGCGCCCTGCACGCCCCCTATCGCTCCGTCCAGGCGCACAGCAGCCGGGCCCTTGCCGCGCTGGGCGACCGCGCCTCGATTCCCATCCTTTTGGCGCGACTCACGACGGAACCGGATGCGGGGCTACGTGTTGCCTATGCCTCTGCCCTGGGCCAGCTTGGCACCGAGGAGGCCACAGAGCCGATCCTGCGGCTGCTGAACAGCAGCCGGGAGGAAAGCACACGCATGGAACTGGCGCTCGCTTTGGCCCGCCTCCTCGGAAATGAACACCACTTTATTCGCCTAGTGCGTCAGGGCCGCACCGACCTCGGGACGGTCAGCGCACAAGAGCTGGCCGCCTTCAAAAGGCACCTGGAAGGCAACTCGTGGGCAGATGTCGTCCTCCTCACGCTGCTCGACGACTGCGCGCAGGCGTTTGCCCATGATGAGATCCCTCGTGGCGCGCAGCTGCTGGGCCAGCTGCTCCAGCAATTACCACCTGCCAACACACGTACCGTCAATGCCGCCGTCCTGGCAGCATGCGCCCGTGGCCTGGCCCACCACGGCGCCTCACGCCACGAATACATCTTCCTAGCCCTCCACACATTACATGCTACGGCTGGCGAATTGAGTCCTACACCCACATGACTATGCGCTCCACCTGTCTCAGAGCATCGTTTCGTCGACGTAACACCACCGCCAATCCTCGCCCGGTTCGAAGGATTGAATGATGGGATGCTGCGTGGCATGAAAGTGCTTGGTCGCATGTTTGTTCTTCGAGTTATCACAGCATCCAACGTGACCGCAGATCAAACAGAGGCGAAGGTGCACCCACCTGTCCCCGATTTTCAGACACTCCTCACAGCCATCCGCACTCGGCGTGACCTCCTGAATCAGATCAACATGCGAGCACCCTTGTTGTTGAAGGCGCCCGCTCCACATCACCCGCCGCACGAGATCTTGAGCCCGTCCCAACACTTGTCACCTCTCCTTTAATGCGTCTCTTTAATCCAACACTACTAGTGAGTCTCTCAGAGGCAATAAGCAGGTTGCCCATGGAATCGCTTTAGTATAGGGCGTGGTAGAGTGCCCTACAAGTCGCTAGCGTACCGTCTAGACCACGGCGCGGATTGCCTGAGTTACCGCCTGTACCCCTTCTTGCTCATGCAGGTTTAGCTCAGGAACCGAGCTTCACGCCCGATACGAGGCAATTTGCGCGCAGCTGCGCTAAGGTCGTCAAAGATACGCACCATGGCACTCTCTGAGACGACCACCGCGACGGTCTTCGTCTGTCGAGAGATCGACGCACCGGCGATGTGCCGGCTGCCTAAGCCCAAGGGGAGGTTAATGCCTTCATGGGAGGCATTGAGATAGCGGCAGGCGGAGCGCACCACCCCATCGTCCCGCACGATGAACGCCCCGTCCAGCTGCGCCAACTCTTTGACCGTCTCGCGCATGTCTGGGTTGTCGATATGCTTGATCTCATCTGGATGGCCCGCCAAGGGGTCCAGAATCAAGGGGTGTGAGCGCTCATAGACCGCTGCGTCATCCGCCACCGTGAAGAGACTCCCAACCCGGCGCCCCTCGCGCCCCTCGCGCGCCAGCTCCACCGCCAACACGAGGACCGATTCAAGTACTCCTGGGTTAATGTCACGGTGGGGCGCACAGATCGTCGCAAAAAGATCGTCGTTCCATCGCATCTTTATCCTCCCTTCGGAATTCTAGCATTTTTCTAACAGAACGCTGGTATTCATCTAACAAAGCTATGCTACAGTAAACGATGTAAGGATAGTACACCCAACAAGTTGTGATGGGAGTCCGTGAACTCCTACAGCTCCCACAGCTCCCATCATAGCGATAGCGCGCTATCCTTTCACGACCTGGTTCGTCAAAAACCATTAGTGAGGTGAATGACAGATAAGGAGGTACAAGATGAGTCTAACGCGATGGCAACCCTTACGCGAGATGGGGACACTGCGGGATGCGATGGATCGGCTCTTTGATGAGACCTTCTTCCAACCGTTGTCCACCTTCAGCACACAGGCCACCTTGCCGGTCGATATCATCGAGCGCGACAACGAACTGCTGGTGCGTGCCGTGGCACCCGGCTTCAAGCCCGAGGACATCGACATCTCCGTACAGGGCGACAGGCTGACCCTGCGCGGCTCGCTCCAAGAGGAGCATCAGGACGAGAACGGGAACTACCATCTGCGCGAGTACCGCGTCCAGAACTTCCAGCGCAGCGTGCGCTTGCCCGTCTCCGTCAACGCCGAGCAAGCACAGGCTGAGCACAAGAACGGCATTCTGACGATTCATCTACCCAAGGCGGAGGAGGCCGCCACCAAGCGCATTACTGTCGAACAGCAATAAAAGCACGAGACAACAATAGGAGGTAGCAACCATGATGAACGCCAATGAATTCCTGACCTTACGCAACGCGATGGACCGTCTGTTCCAGGACAGCTTCAACCGCTGGCAGCAGACCGGTAACGGCGATGAGCGGGTGCTCGTTCCACGTGCAGATGCGTGGGAGAGCGAGGATGAGGTAACCGTCGAGATGGCGCTGCCGGGCGTCAGTCCCGAGAACGTGGACATCACCGTCGAGCAGGACACCTTGACCATTCAAGGCACCTTCCCGCCGCTCGATCAGAACAAGCACTGGATCCTGCGCGAGCGGCCGCACGGCACCTTCCAGCGCCGCTTCAACCTGCACGTACCGGTCGACGTCAATAACGTCAGTGCCAACTACCGCAACGGCCTGCTCATCCTGACCCTGCCCAAGAGCGAGGAGAGCAAGCCGCGCCGGATTGAGGTCAGGCAGGCCTAACCAGAGCGGCGGTGGGGCGCTGTCGAGCAGGCAGCGCCCCTTGCTTTGCAGAGAGAGATACTTCTCACAGCTCGGACAGAATCTGGATAGCTTATCCCGAAGCGTGGACTGGAGAGTGGAGAGTGGGGACTACCTGCAACCTGCCACCTGCTACCTGCCATGATTGGAGAGTAGAGAGTGGAGACTAATTCTTCGGCTGACGAGACGACTGTCGCTATCCAGCACGCTCGTCTCATCGAGCAACTGGCTAAGCGCGAGCGTCAGCTCGCGGCGATTGTTGAGCATAATCCGACGGGTATCCTTCTGCTTGATCAGGAGGGCCAAGTCCTGCTCCAGAATCCGATTGCCGAGGCGATGACAGGTACCACGATGGTCAAGGGTGCGGCATCCATCGGGCAGTTACTTCCTTTACAAGATGAGACGGGCCAACCCCTCGCGTTACCTCTACCGGATGATAGTGCCCCTGCTACCGTACGGGGCTACTTACAAGGGCCCGATGGAGGGCGAGGCCGTTACGTGCAAGTCAGCTTGACGTCGTTGATGCAGGGGATACCTGACAGAGCGCCCCGGGTGGAGGGTTACGTCGTAAACCTGGTGGACCTGACAGCACTGAAGGAAGCCGAAAGCGCGAAGAGCATCTTTCTGGCAGGGCTTTCACATGAATTTAAGACGCCTCTTTCGCTCATCCGCGGTTACGCCGAGACCCTACGTTATCCGCAGGTGCGTAAGGACGCTGATATGTACGAGGAGGCGCTCGATGTCATCCTGGAGGAGACGGAGCACCTGACAGAGATGGTCAATCAGTTGCTGTTGGCGGCTCGGCTCCAGGCGGGTGCTCTGTCACTGGAGCTGCATGAAGTAGCAGTCGGGCGGCTGATCCACAAGCTGGTGGAGGGGTACCGGGAGACACACCCTGGCTATCGATGGCAACTTTCCCTCTCCGAGGATTTGCCATCGATTCAAGCGGACCCCAATCGGATTCGCGCGGTGTTCCACAACCTCCTCTCCAACGCAGCGAAATACTCTGAGCCCGGCTCGCTCATTCACGTCAGGGCTGAGCCGACGGATACCGGTGTACGGATCAGCATTCATGATGAAGGGATCGGCATCTCACAGGAGGACCAAAGCCGGCTCTTCCAACGCTTCTTCCGCGCCTCCGACCGCGCGGACGGCACTGGCCTCGGCCTCTACATGAGTAAGGCCATCGTCGAAGCGCATGGGGGCAGGATTACCGTTGAAAGCGAGCTTGGAGAGGGAAGCACCTTTACCGTCGAGCTACCCAGACGAGCACGAGCCAACGAGTCGGGACAAGACTAGCGGTACCACCGCAAGCTCCCACAGCTCCGACGGCAAGGAGGTACCTTCATGAACGACGACGCGATTCTGCGCAACAAGTTGATACTCATCACGGACGATGAGCAACGCATCGTGCGCTTTGTACGGGTGCACTTCGAGCTGGAACAGGCCCGTGTCATCGAGGCGTACGATGGGCAACAATGCTTGGAGATGGTACGGGAGCATCTGCCCGACCTGGTAGTTCTGGATGTGATGATGCCCGACATGGACGGCTTTGAGACCCTGCAGGAACTCCGTACCTTCTCCACCGTACCCGTGATCATGCTCACCGTTCAAGCCGAGGAGGAGGATCGCATTCACGGCCTCGATCTCGGGGCGGACGATTACATGGCCAAGCCCTTCAGCCCGGCGGAACTCGTCAGCCGCACGCGGGCAGTCCTGCGGCGGGTGCAGACGCCCAGCGACACCCGCATCGTGGA
>JALZCF010000324.1 GCA_030863245.1 Chloroflexota bacterium | reverse complement strand
ACTTGGTGGTGCGTTTCATGAGAGCCGCTCCTGGGTCGGGTCCACGGTTCGGTGACACGTCCAGGATACCACCCAGGGGCGTGCTCTCAAAATGCGTTAGGCTGACCAGCTTGTAGGCCGGTTCTCGTTATTGCCTCGCCTTTGTAGGCGCTTGGTGGACCATCATCTATCTTGGAGAGCCTCGTGCATCGTATCCTGTCGCTCGTCTTGCTTACTCTCGTGAGCGCGTGCGCTACTTCACAGCGCCCCATTACCGCCGATCTCGCCTTCGTGCAGGTCAACGTGGTCGATGTGGAGCGTGGGCGGGTGCTCCCGGAGCAGACGGTGCTGATCGCGGGAAGTCGCATCCAAGCGGTGGGGCCGAGCGCGAAGGTGCGCGTACTGCCGGGAGTATTGGTGGTGGACGGCAGGGGCAAATACCTGATTCCCGGCCTGACCGACACGCACACGCACCTTGGCTGGGATCTGGACAGCCTTCGCGCCCCGGAGAGCACTTCCAGGGAACTCCTACTCCAGGTAGCTAATGGGGTCACCACGATCCGAGAGGCAAGCACCCGCGGACAGGAAGGGCAGCAGTTGGCCGCGCGCTCCGCTCCAGAGCGACTCGGCACACCGATGCCGCGCATCTATGTCTCAGGCCGGATTGACCCGCAGAACGTGGTGCGCTACGGTGCGGCGGACGCGCGCGATCTGACGCAGCGCCTGATCACGCTTGGAGCAGACGGGATCAAGATCCGCAACGGCCTCACGATCGCGGATGTGCAGGCAGTGGTCGAAGAGGCACACGCGGCGGACCGGCCCGTGTTCGGCCACACCTACGCGTACCCAAGAGAGGCCGTCCAAGCCGGCATCGACGGTGTGGTGCACGTAGATGGACTGTTGCTGCTATCTCCAAACGGGCATCCCGATCCTGCGCCTGCCGATTCCACCGATTGGGCCGCGCAGTGGATGTACGCTATCACAGGCTGGCTCCACAGGGATCGAGCTGCTACCGACTCGCTCCTGCACTCGATGGTGGAGCGCGGCGTGTGGCTCGAGCCGACGCTTGTCGTACAGGACTGGATCGCAAACCCCGAGTACTACCGGGATCACCCTTCGAGCCGCTATCGCGTCGGTACCTACGACGAAGCACGAGAGGGATTTCCAACACCAGCGGGCGAAATAGCCGAACGCCTGCGTGAGTCAGTTGCGGAGATGGGGCACCTCATCCGTCGCTTTCACCAACTGGGAGGCACGGTCATCACTGGTACGGACGGGACCCCACTCCCAGGGTTTGGCTTGCATGATGAATTGCAATTGCTGGTGAGGTCGGGTCTGCCCCCTGCGGCCGCTCTTCAGGCTTCGACGATCAATGCCGCACGCGCACTGCACTGGGAGGCCCGGATCGGCACCATCCGTCCGGGCAAGATGGCCGACCTTGTCCTGCTGGATGCTAACCCGCTGGAGGATATCCGCAACACGCAGACGATCCGGGCCGTGGTGCTGGACGGGCGCTATCTGGATCGGCAAGCGCTGGATGATCTTTTGGCTGAGGCGGAGCGTGCGGTAACAGGCACTCACTAGCCACTCGCCTACCTACGGCATGAAGGCGACGAACCCGCAGCCATATTCTCTACATTCAGAAAGCTTTGCGCGTGAGGGTTCGCGCCTTATGCTTTCGTTTGACCTACGACCAATCTCCCGGTGACCTATGAGACACAGGCTGTCGTTTCTCCTCGGGCAAGTGGTGCTCACGGTGGCCATGGTAAGCTGCGCTAGCACACCACGGACTGTGGCTGATTCAGGTGCGGCGTCGCTCCATGAGGCCGCGGCAGCTTGGACGGCCGCGGCGAACGCTCGGGACGCGGAGGCAATGGCCATCTTTTTCGCACCGGAGGTCATAGCGATGTACCCACAACCAGCCCCGACCGTCGGACGTGAGGCAAACCGTGAAGCTTGGGCGCGGTTCTTCCGGAGGCCGAATGCCACACACCCGCTAACCACAGATACCCTTGTGCTCGCTGCCTCGGGCGATCTGGCCTACACGCTCGGGCGCTGGGCCGTGAACTACGAGGGTCCGGGAGGCCCGGTCGCCGCCGGTGGGCGCTATCTCGCCGTCTGGCGCCCGGTGGACGGCGCATGGCGCATCGTTGCGCTCTCGGCCAATACGCACCAACCCGCTCCGGCTATTACTGCCGCGCCGCGGTAGCGAGAATGCCGGACCCATATCTCGCGCTCCCCTCACAGCCGGAGCGGTGATCACCGACACCCCAGTCAGGGAGACCACGACCATGACAGCAGAAGACCTCAAGATGATTGTACGGCGGTATGCAGAGGAAGTTTGGAATCAGGGAGCAATCGATGCCGTGGATCGGTACATCGCTGGCGACTACGTGCGTCACGATCCCGGACTGCCTACCGAGGTACACGGGCCGGAAGGAATTGAGCGACTCGTCCCGATGTACCGTTCTGCTTTCCCGGATATTCATTTTACCGCTGCCGATATCCTTGCCGAGGGGGACAGAGTTGTGGTCCGCTGGGATGTCCGTGGAACGCACCAGGGGGATCTCATGGGAATCCCTCCCACCGGGCGCGAGGTGAGATTGACCGCCATCGAGATCTTCCGCCTGGCCAACGGCAAGATCGCCGAGCAATGGGTGCTGGTCGATAATCTCGGCATGCTCCAGCAGCTGGGTGCGTTTCCGCCGCCCGCGCAGGCGCAAGCGTAACTCCATACGCCGCCGGCCTAACCAGTCGCTGAAGTGGACGGAGGGCCATCCATGTTTTCGACCGGGTGCCGTGCCAGTGTGTGGTTCTGCGCCGTTTACCAGCTTCCGCGCCGGCCCTCCGCCACTTAGCTTGACTTTAGACCCGCGCACTGCTGGCTTCCTACCGCGGGCTGACCCCGGCACCCGCGGCTTCGGCCGGTCCGTGTGATGCGCCGGCCTTTCGCCCGGCCTACGGTGCGTCAGGAAGCGCCGGGC
>JALZCF010000292.1 GCA_030863245.1 Chloroflexota bacterium | reverse complement strand
GGTCACACGAGCATGGCCCACGGTGAGCATGGCGCGCATGTTGGACACGGAGCCCACGTCGACCACACCGGCCATGAGCAGATGTTCCGCGATCGCTTCTGGGTCTCCTTGCTGCTGAGCATCCCAGTGCTCCTCTACAGCCCCATGCTCCAACAGTGGCTCGGCTTTACGCCACCCAGCTTCCCGGGCAGCCAGTGGATCGGCCCTCTCTTCTCCGTGATCGTCTTTCTCTACGGTGGGGTGCCCTTCCTCCAGATGGCGCTACCGGAGCTGCACGCACGGCGTCCGGGCATGATGACGCTCATCTCGCTAGCCATCAGCGTCGCCTTTGTCTACAGCCTCGCCGCTATGTTCTTTGATCCGATGGGCGGCTTCTTCTGGGAATTGGTGACCCTGATCGACATCATGCTCCTCGGTCACTGGATCGAGATGCGGAGCGTGCGCCAGGCTTCCGGTGCGTTGGATGAACTCGCCCGCTTGATGCCCGATACAGCCGAACGCCTGCGGGGGGACGGCAGCACGGAGACCATTCCGACCACCGCTCTGCGCATGGGCGATGTAGTGCTGGTGCGGCCAGGCGCCAGTATCCCCGCGGACGGTGAGGTCGTCGCAGGAGAATCGGAGGTCAACGAGGCCCTGGTCACAGGTGAATCGAAACCGGTCAACAAAGGGCCTGGCGAGCAGGTGATCGCGGGGACCATCAACGGAGATGGCAGCCTCCGGGTGCGCGTGACCGCGACCGGCGAACAAACCGCCCTGGCGGGGATCATGCGCCTGGTCGACGAGGCACAACGGAGCAAGTCGCGCACACAGGTCTTGGCCGATCGAGCGGCTGCCTGGCTCTTCTACATCGCGCTCGGCGTGGCTGCGCTCACTGCCGTGGCCTGGACCATCGCGGAAGGATTCAACGTGGAGGTGGTCGAGCGGGTCGCCACCGTGCTGGTTATCGCCTGCCCGCACGCGCTTGGCCTCGCCGTGCCGCTTGTGGTCGCCATCACCACCTCGCGTGCGGCGCGCAACGGCGTGCTCGTGCGCAACCGCTTGGCGCTGGAAGAAGCACGAGCGCTGGATGTGATCATCTTTGACAAGACCGGCACCCTCACCAAGGGCGAGCAGGGCATCGCAGGGATGGCAACCATTGCGGGGTGGGATGAGGAGCAGGCCCTAGCGCTCGCGGCGGCGGTTGAGGGAGACTCCGAACATCTTATCGCGCGGGCCATCCGCCAGGCGGCCGTGGAACGGCACCTCGCCCTCCCCCTCGTGACGGGCTTCGAGGCGCTGAAAGGCCGCGGCGTGCGAGCCACCAGCGATGGACACACCCTCTACGTGGGAGGACCACGCCGTCAATGATGCACCGGCTCTGACCCGTGCCGATGTTGGTATTGCCATCGGCAGCGGTACCGACGTGGCCGTCGAGTCGGCGGGCATCATCTTGGTCCAGAGTAACCCGCTCGATGTCGTCAAGATCGTTGAGTTAAGCCGTGCGAGCTATCGCAAGATGATCAAAAACTCTTGTGGGCCACCGGCTACAACGTCGTCGCCCTCCCGCTCGCGGCCGGCATCCTCGCACCCGTCGGTATCCTGCTCTCACCCGCCGTCGGCGCCGTGCTGATGTCGCTGAGCACCATCATAGTAGCGGTCAACGCCCAGTTGCTCCGTCGAACTCAGATCGCAGGCTGATCCGTCAGACAAATGGTGGCATAAAGCCTCGCAAATCAGCAGAGAAAGGTTCGTAGTAAGCGCTTCAGTGTACTCCCCTCACGCACACTGAAGCGCTTACTACGAATCTTTGGTGGTGGAGAGCTTAGAATCTCTGCTCTATACCTTCTAGCACATTTCTTGCTGTCGGTAGCCTCTGAGTATCAACCTACCATGGCCTGCCATAGCCGACGGTCGTTACGAAAGGAGAATCACTTTGGCAACCCGCTACTTCGCGCTGATCGCGGGCATCGTATATCTCGTAATAGGGCTGATGGGCTTCGTGCCGGGGCTGCTGCAAGTCCCAGCAGGAGCTCCGCCTCTTACCGTGGATGCACTTTACGGCTACCTACTGGGGCTGTTTCCCGTCAATGTCCTGCACAGCATAGTCCACCTCGCCATTGGTGTGCTTGGCCTGCTCGCTTATCGGGATTTCGATTGGGCGCGCACCTACGCACGCGGTCTTGCTATCTTCTACGGCCTACTTGCCATCATGGGGCTGATTCCAGGGTTGAGGACTACTTTCGGCCTCATTCCCCTCTTCGGCCATGATGTGTGGCTCCACGCGCTTACGGCGCTTGTCGCAGCCTACTTCGGCTGGGCCACGCCAGCGGAGCGACCGATCGAGGCGGGCGAGGCAGGCGAGGGTGGAGCTGAAATCTATTGAATCGGCGTACCAACCTCCACGATAGTCACTGTCATAAGTTCTGTTGGAAGGAAGGAGGGGCAAACATCCTACCGTTGAGATAAGAGTTGCCCCTGGCCTTCCTTCTTGCAGGTTAGGTTAGGCCATCAGCTATCTGCTTCCTCAACGATGAAATCGCCGGTCATCGTGGTAGGATGCACATCGCACTGGAAGTAGTAGGTGCCGGGCTCTGAGGGCGCATCGAACTCGTAGGTGATGGTCTCCTCCGGACCGTCTTCACCTTCCTCCATCGGCGTCGGAATGGCTTCTGCCTCCTCGGCTTCCTCGCCACGCGAGGCTTTATGAGCCGGCCTGACGGTCACGTGGGATGACACTGATTCCACCCTGCCGCTCCAGATAAGCTTCCTGCACCTGACTGAGGTCAGCCACTTGGCCGCGCAAGCGTAACTCTTCCACCAGATCTTCTTGCGTAATACTGGACGCTTGCATGTTGTCCCACTGGATCTGGCCATCCTGGATCAGTCGCCGGGCATTGCCCTTGACGAGGGCATCAAATCCTTGGAAGCGGAACGCCAGTTGGGAGAAGAGCCAATGGAGGCCCACCAGCGCAAAGCCGGCCCCAATAGTCGGAAAGAAGGGCGCCGAGCCATTGATGGCTCGGCTCATCACCGAGCCGAGAATGATGCCTAGAATGACATCAAACGCGCTGAGACGCCCGAGAAAACGCTTGTTGCCGATCCGTACCATGGCCAGTGCGGCGAGATAGATAATAATTGCACGCAAGACCATCTGCCACAGTGATAGATCCTTGGGATCCAGCTCCAAGCCCAGTGCCCAGCGGATACCCTCCCCCATCTCTTCGATCATCCGTATCTCCCCTTCCCCTTCGCACCTGACCAACCCTATGACATCTCATAGGGCAACAAACCAGATGCCAGGAGTAGTGCAAGAGGCATGCCAGACCGGGAAGGAACGTGAGGGATGCCGCTGCACGTTGCTGTTATTGGAGTGATCACGCATTTGCGGCTTGTATGGTAAGGTCCTCGCTGGGACGAATTTCCTTCCGGTATAGCATGTAGCTCTTGGCGACCTCCATCCCGGCTCGCGTGGGTGTTAGCCACTTCTAAGGTGCTGGGGGCGGCCCCAGATATCCTGGAAGGACTCCTCGCCCGCTTCAAAGAGCGCTTGGTCACCCTGTCTCGGAACAAACGAGTGCACGACGATCCCCTCCGGCCACACGGGTGGTGGGGGAGTTTCGTTCATGTCGACCGTCATCCAGTAGTGTGTCCGTACAGGGGTGTAGCTGTGCGCTTCCAGAAGGTCCCGTGCCTCCCGGTTGGTTGAGCGCACAAAGTGCTGCACCGCAATGCCTGCGTTGGCTGGAGCGTGATGCATATGCTTCCGGGTCCAGGTTTCACCCC
>JALZCF010000277.1 GCA_030863245.1 Chloroflexota bacterium | reverse complement strand
TGGGGGAAATGCCGGCCTAATTCGTGTAGTCATGTGCTACAAGTGTGCAAGGCCGACTCTCATCAGAACTCAACATCCCGAAAGGAGAAACAGTTATGCCGGAGGTAACAGTAGCTGGTCATCCGCTGCACACCATCTTGAACGACGTGCCGGTCACACTCATGCCACTCAGTTTGGGGATGGACTTGGCACACCTGGCGAGCGGTAAAGATTCCTACGCAGATGCCGCCTACTATACGATGGTGGGTGGCTGCGCATCGGCCGCTGCGGCGGGCGCCACGGGCATTGCAGATTACCTCTCGCTCCCTGACCAAAGCAGTGCCAAGAGGAGAGGAACTATTCACCTAGCTTTCAACATGGCCCTGGCAGCCCTCTACATCGTCAACCTACTCCTGCGTGCGAGAAGGAAACCTCGGAGCGGTCTTCTACCAGCCATTCTTTCCCTCGTGGGCGTGGCCGGCCTCCTCATCTCCGTGTGGCATGGTGGCCAACTTGTGTACGACGAGGGAATGGGCACCGAAGAGGAAGCGATATGAGCACCGATCGCCAGCGTCGACTAGCGGAAGCGGTTCGTACCGCCTGCCTGCAGGCCGCCATACGAGGTTATGAGCAGGCCGCCATGGACGGTCTTTGCCACGAAGGCGCTTGGGAATGTGCCCTCGACGCCATCCGCGCGGTCGATCTCGATACGCTTCTGGATAGCCTACCCGAGCCCGCACAACAGCAGACAAACAATCGAAACCTAGACTGGTTCTGAGACCCACCATAGCAGCACCATCACCTAGATAGTCGCTCCTGTGCCAGATGCAAGAGGAACCGTGACGGAAAAAGTATCGCTAGCTGATCTAACTTTCAATCCGAATGTGCAGGGCCCGCTCTGGTCGCACGGCGGGGCCCAACTCGATGTCAACTTACTCTACTTCGATGAGGGTAATGGCGTGCCCGTACACGTCAACCACACGCTCGATGTATTGGTCGTCGTCGTGCAGGGAAGGGGTGAAGCGGAGGTGGATAGCGAACGATACGTGCTGAAACCCGGTACGTGCCTTTACATCCCGTCAGGAAGCACGCGTGCCATCCGTTCGACGGGTGGCCCGCTCGTCTACGCAAGTGCCCATTGCAAGCGAGACAAGCTGATGCCGAACTAGGCAGGGCAATCGCATCCAGATTAACGCGAAAGAGCACTGAACGGAGCATTTTCTCACTGTTCGTACAGCCACGGATTATAGAGCGATCGCTGACCAAATTCAGGTAGTCGTGACGTATTGACTGATGGGCGTCGGTAGCCGGAAAGTGACTTGGCGGATTGCTTTCCTCAAGTTCTGGCTAGACATGACGTTTAGACCCAATACCTTTCAAATAAGGGCGACCGAGTCAGCAAAGGGCTGAGAGGGTTGAGGCCAGTGATAGTGGTGCGGGCGCTTGAGAGGAACCTGGACATCTTACGCTTGACGACGCATGGATTGGTGCGCAAGCGACGTGGCGGCAGCAGCCCCTCGGTGAGGTCGGTCAGGAGGCGCTGGAAGAGGCGTTCGACTTGCTGGGGCGCCACCATCTGAAACTCAGGGATGGCATCTTGGATGACCGAGACGGCGTGCACAAAGCTGAGCCGGTCGGGGTCAACGTCCGCTTGGAGCGCGGCCTCATGCATCAGGTAGCGAATCGCAAAGTGCGCCAGGAGTAAGCCGTAGAGCTCCTGGATGACGCCCACCGGTTTGAGACTGCGCAACGTGCGCGCACAGAGCCGTTGATGCGTATCGACCTCATCGACCACCAGTTCCGCCTCCCAGCGTTCATGATAGACACACACCACCTCCAAGGCGGGGGCCTGTTCGGGGTCTACCAGGGTCGTGACCAGCCGATGCCATGCCTGATAACCGGGCAGGGCCGGGTCGGTGAGCGTGTACTCGATCACACGGACCACGAGGCGCTCGCCCGCCTGGCGGCGCCGATAGGCCGACGGACGCAGGTAGGCCAGATAGCTGCCGTCAGCCAAACGGCGCAGCGGCTGGGGCTTGACGTGCGCCGGTAAGCGGCCCAAGGCTTCGGCCCCGCGAGCCTTGACCGCCCGGAACATATCAAAGTCGTGGAAGCCACGGTCCCACAGCACCAGCATGCGCGCCTCGACGGAGCGCAACAGCCGCTTGCCGCCGACGCGCTCGGCGGTGTGGTAGGGCCAGAGGCCGGCATCGACGATGACATGCCTGCCACACTCAGCCAGAAAGACGACGCGTGCTTGGGGAAAGGCACTCACCCCGCGCTCGCTGGTCTGGCGCCCGAAGTAGGCCGCGTTCTCGGGCGTATCGGGTACATCTTCTACTGTGCCGTCGAGCGCCATCAGGCGCAGCCCGAACCGAAAGGCGCCTTGCGTCGCGGGCGTCGCGATCGGCCGGCAGATCTCATGAAACAGCGCTACCAGGGGGCGCACACCGACTTGATAGCGGCGGTAGCTGATCGCGCTGTTGCCGGGTAAGCGGATCTGGTCGTCGGGCCAGATAAAGCGCAGGCCGCGTGCCAGCTTCTTGAGGTGGCACCTATTTTGCTTTACATACCTCAATTACCAAACACGAGGAAGACGGCTGATGAATGGACCCGAAGCGATACAACGATTTAACACGCTGGATGAAAAGTTGCCAGTAGAGGCGTACAACTTCGAGCATTTTCGCACGATTCACCTGCTGCGTGACGGCAAGCGCACCCTTACCAATCGTGGGATTGAGCCCGGTGTCGAAGCGCCTGACTTCGAGTTGCAGCGGGTCGGCGGAAGCTCGCTGCGCCTGAGCGACCTTCGTGGCAAACCCACCCTCCTGCATTTCGGCTCTTATTCCTGACCGATCACCAACGGCTCGGTCGAGCCGCTTAAAAAATTGCATGAACTATGGGGGGATCAGGTCCATTTTGTGGACGTCCTCATCCGACAGGCGCATCCCGGCCCCACCGTGCGGCCCTACGATAATTTCGATGAGAAGATGCAGGACGGGTACCGGTACCAGCAGGAGGAAGGCATTCCCTGGCCCGTGCTGGTGGATGATGTGCCGGGAACGGTCCACCAGGTCTACGGAGGTCTGGCCGACCCGACCTACCTGATCGACGCCGACGGGCGCGTCGCGTTCTACAATATGTGGACCTACGCGCCGACCCTCCACAAGGCCATCGAGGCCCTCCTCAGGCGCGGGGGGCACGGCGTGGTCCAGGGAGGCATCGACCATATTCCCTATCTGCTACCCGCCATGACGGATGGCTGGCGGGGGCTGCGGCGAGGCCTCCCGCAGAGTTTCATTGACATCGAGACAGCCGCGCCTCTCATGGGTAGCAGCATCTGGCTTGGCTATCAGATGCGCGCGCTCCTTGCGCCCCTTACCCTACGCGCGCGGCCACTCCCGACACCTGTTAAGGCCGGACTCGCCCTCGGCGCCGTGTAC
>JALZCF010000266.1 GCA_030863245.1 Chloroflexota bacterium | reverse complement strand
CCCTCCGAGAGGAGGGCGCCTGTTTGTCTTAGCGGATGAGGCAAGGTCGCCGGAGACTGATAGGGCTTCTTCGATTCAACGCCAGATGGCATTGAGCCCAGCACGAACGGCAGATAAAGTCGCTCGTCCAGATCCTGGGTCACCGTCACGGCGACGTAGCTCAACCTGATTAGTGCCTGTGCCGACGAGGTGTCGTCGCCCAGGAAAAGGAAGTTGGGCGTTTCATAGGGATCGATCGGACCCGTGAAGGCAGTGTAGTCGCGCAACGGCCCACTCAGCAGCACCTGACTATCCATGGCCAGCGTATAGACATCTCCGCGGATCGTTAGCTCATAGGGGAGCAGGTCGCTCGTCGTATCGAACGCAACGCCCTCCGCGTGGGTGAATATCTCGTTGCCGGGCGGATTGATGCCATCCGCCTGTGCCCAGATCTCATCCTCCCAGAAACCCAACTCGATCCCCTTCAGATCCTCGCCAAGCACAATCACACTAAACCCCGCCCGGTCCCCCACGCCATCCCCATCCTTATCACTGCCTGCATGATCCTCGCTAGCCACCTGGACTGTAAAGGACACCGTATAGCCCCGCATGCGGTCGAGCGTGGGCATCAACGTCGAACGACTGAAGTAACCGACCATCTCCTCCCGCACCACCGTCGTATCCAGCGTCGTCACCCCATCCTCAAAACTCTGCGTAGCCTCTGCACGCAACGGCTGCGTCAAGTACAAAAACCCCTGCCTGTCCGGCGTGCCACCCAGCGCCCCATCATAGAGCACCACCGTCTCTGTGGCAAAAGCCTCGCTCACAGCCTGCGCCTCCGCCACGGAAGACATGCTCGGGAAACCCGACAACACCACCCCCGCCACCACCAACACAACCAGCATCATCCGTTTCATCACACAGCGCCTCATCCCTTTGCCACTACCCGTCTACGGTTGTCAAACGATTTCCAGGTAGATGTTGGTATAATTGGACCTGCCGGGTAAGATAGTAACCTCCCACACTGAAAGACGAATCAACGCATGCAACATCCGTTGATTCATCCTTCATCCTTCATCCTTACCTTACCTTCCCGCCCGCCAGTTCGCCAGGATCTCCCAAACCCGCGGGTCCTCCTGCCCCAGACGCCAGGTCGCGATACCACCCGTCCGGTGGCGGTCTGCCAGTTCCAGGCGTGCTGCGGCGCTCGCGCTATCCTCGATCCAGACCTCGTGCTCTTGGATAGAATCAGGCGGTGGGGTTGCCCGTGCTGGTCCGGGGGGACCGGGTGGGGGTGGTGTGATCCCACATGCACCTAAGGGGCGCTCCTTGATATCATGGTCTGGCGAGACCAACGTTCCGGGCGGCGATGGGTCGCCAGCCGGAGCCGAGTAACGAAGCGTGGCCGAACGCGTGGTCGGGTCGAGCGCCAACGGCACTCCATAGCGATCCGATAGCCACTTCGCCTGATCGTATCTCAATGATCGTATGGGGTAGCCGGAGGTGGTATTCCAGTCGTAGCCATAGAAAGCCACGCCGAGCAGCACCTTGTGGGATGGGATCTGGCTCGTCGCGTAGGCGCCCACGCTGTTGACCCAATCGTAGGGCGCAACAGGTCCTGGACCGCTCCAGGCACCACGGTAGTCGTAGCTCATGATGGTAATGAGATCGGCGTGCTGGCCTAGTGCAGCGTAATCATAGGCTCCTGCCCAACCCGTCGTCACCTCCCTCGTCTTGGACGGGATCGCCAATGTCAGTAGCTTGTCGCGGGCATGTAGGGCGCGTGCCAGCTCTGCAACGAAGGTCGTGTAGGCGTGCCGATCCTCCGCGTAGACTCCTTCCAGGTCCAGGTCGAATCCCGCGTAGCCCTCCTCGAGGACGTAGGAGACGATCTGGTTGATGGCACGTGTGCGACTGGCTTGGTTAGTGAGGAGGTGATGGTTGAGCCACCCCGACGAGGTCAGTAGGGAGGGCAGGAGTGCCACGCCCTTCTCTCGCGCGAACTGCTTCAGGGTCTCGTCCTCGCGGCTGCCAATGTTCCCGCACGCGTCGACACGCACCCATTGGACGGCTACGTAGTCGAGCATGTCGGCGTGCTGCACCAGCGAATCCCACGAGGTCGAGTCATAAGGCACGTAGTACGCAAACACTTGGCGCTGGCTAGCTGCCTCGCGTGTCGAGGGTGGTGCAGTCGGCTCCAGTGCCCCGGGCTCGGGAAGTAATCCTGCCTCCTTGGCGATCGAGCCTCCAAGCGCCATCGTCACCTCTCCCTGACGCGCCCACGGAACATCTTCCTTCCACTGTTGAAAGACAACCCGCTGCGCGCGCAGGGCATAATGATTTCCCATATCGACAACGGCCGTCGTCGGAAGACCGTTGGCTTGGATTGGATCGCCGACAACACCAAAGTAGGCGGTGCGAATCGCCGGGAAGGCGTCGAGGACGGCGAGCCGCCGCCGCACGATCTCATCCCATGTCAAGCCCGCTTCATCCCATTGCCTCGCGGATGGCGTCTGCCGGACCCTCAGTAGCCACTCATCCGCACCCATCTCTCCGAGTCGGTCGAAGACGTTGACGAAGTAGACCTTCCCGGCGTCCGGATGCCACTGGAAGACGACGCGCTGGAAGACCTGGACGACGAAACCATCCCAGACGAAGCGCTGCGAGACCGGATAGCCGACTGCTGCTACCCCGCCCAAGCGTTTGAACTCCGACCAGAAAGGGACGCCGCCCTCATCCGTTACGGCATAGCCCCGTCCATTGCCACCTGTCTGCGTGAAGAAGTGACCACCCGGGATATCCCAGTCCGCCTGACCCTGGGCCTGTGCAGGGGGCGAGGCGGAGCCCAGCGGCAGCAAAAGAAGCAAGGTGCCAAGGAGGGAAGCAAGGCAGAGTAGAATGCGTCGTTGCATAGCAGGTCATCCTTTCGATGGCTACAGAGCCGAATCTATGTTTCCAAACCCGATCATACAGCCCACGAGGCAACTATCAAGCTGCCTCCCCCTACTTACTTGCAGGTAGCTCGACGCCCAACTGGTGCAGTAGGTCCAGATCGTCGGTGATGCCCCAGCGCTCGACAATCTTCCCATCCTCGATTCGCATGACGTTGATGCCCGAGACCGTCACCTGCTTGCCGGTCGGTGGAACCCCCAGAAGCTCCCCTTGGTGGGTGCCACGTCCGGTCCAGCGCACCATGACCTTGTCGCCCTCCGCAAGGAGATCCTCAATCATGATCTGGAAATCCGGTAGGGCGGAGATGAGCCACCCATGGCGCTGTTTGACCATCGTAGGGCCACCACGATCCGGCATGTCCCGTTCCGGTTCGTGGATAAGCACCTGCGGGCCATAAATTTCGTCGGCCACGGCCAGATTTCCCTGGTTCCACAGCTCCTCCGCCCAACGGCGCACGACGGCTTTGTTCTCTTCAATGGACATGGGGGTGCTTCTCCTTTACGGGATGGTGGTGAGGTTGGTAAGGGGTAGTGTAGAGCGTAAAACGCAAAACGTAAAACGTAATAGGCTTGTGTACTGCTCTCGCTGCCCGGACATTCGTGGCAGTTCCAAACACCTAGGCTTTCATACCGGCGAGGAATCTAAGGGGAGGAAACGAAAAAGCGCCGACCCAATTTGGGTCGGTGCTCACTAGGCTGGGGGACCAGGACTCGAACCTGGACTAACGGATCCAAAGTCCGCTGTACTGCCATTATACGATCCCCCATCACGAGGAGCTCTCTGTCAGGATAACAGAAAAGCGGGCGATGAGATTCGAACTCACGACCTTCTCCTTGGCAAGGAGACGTTCTACCACTGAACTACGCCCGCTCGTTCTAACAGAGAAAGACAGGGGTGCCAGGATTCGAACCCGGACTTTCGGTTTTGGAGACCGACGTGCTGCCGTTGACACCACACCCCTGCGATGACGGAGATATCATAGCACGATCCCATGCTTTGTCAAGTTTTTCACGATAAATTCGAGCTCATCGCCTGCCCACTGCGCTCCCACTGCCTGGTATACAGACTATAGTACCGCCCTCGCCTCTGGAGCAACTCCTCATGCGTGCCCACCTCGACGATCTCACCCTGATCGAGCACGACGATCTTGTCGGCCGACGTGACAGTGGAGAGGCGGTGGGCGATGACGAAACTGGTGCGTCCTTCCAGCAACGTGTCGAGCGCCTGCTGGATCTGCTTCTCCGTCGTCGTGTCCACGCTGCTCGTCGCCTCGTCCAAGATAAGCAGGCGCGGGTTGGCCAGCAGAGCACGCGCGAAGGAGACGAGCTGCCTCTGCCCCACGCTCAGGTTGACACCGTTCTCGCCGACCTCCGTCTCGTAACCCTCAGGTAGTCTTGCGATGAATTCATGTGCGCCGACCGCCTTGGCTGCCTCCTCGATCTCCGCCTGTGTCGCATCCAGGCGACCGTAGTGAATGTTGTCCGCGATAGTACCGCTGAAGAGGAAGGTGTCCTGCAGAACGATGCCGAGCTGCTCACGCAGGCTGGCGCGCGTAACATCGCGGATGTCATGTCCATCCACCCGGATCGCACCCTTCTTGATATCGAAAAAGCGGGCGAGCAGACGGATGATGGTGCTCTTGCCCGCGCCGGTCTCTCCGACCAACGCGATCATCTCGCCCGGCTCCGCTCGAAGGTTGATACCCTTCAGGATTGGTTCCTCCGGCTTGTAGGCAAAGGTCACGTCATCATACTCGACATGACCCCGGATCGGCGGGAGTGTCACGGCGCGGGGCGCGTCTAGGATATCTGGCTTCGTGTCGAGGAGCTGGAAGATGCGCTCCGAGGCCGCCATCGCCGCCTGGAAGGTGTTGTAGCGCCGCGCCAACTCCTGGATCGGCTCGAAGAAGCGATCGATGTAGAGCACGAACGCCACCAGCGTACCCGCCGTCAGCGTCTCGCCGATGACGAGGTAGCCGCCGACCGCGACCACCAGCGCGGTTGCCAACGCGCCGATGAACTCTACACCGGGGAAGAACAACGCGGCGAGGCGTGTCGCATCCAGATTCGCCAGATAGTAGGCGCAGTTCAGATCGTCGAAATGGCGGAAGTTCTCCGCCTCCCGGTTGAAACTCTTCGTAACGCGGATACCAGAGATCGACTCGTTCAGGTAGCCATTGATGAGCGCTAGGCGCTCTCGCGTGGCACGATAGGCCGCCCGCACGCGCACGCGCCAATAGTTCGTCAGGATGACCATCAGTGGCAGCACGGCGAATGTAACCAGCGCCAGCCGCCAGTTCATCGTCAGCATGGCGAGCACGATACCTACCAAGATAAATCCGGCGCGCGCCAGACCTGTGATAGACCAGGTCACAAAATCCTGCAGCACCCCCACGTCCGAGATGAGGCGGCTCATTAGTCGCCCTATACTGTACTGGTTGTAGAAGTTCAAGGTGAGCGTGTGCAGGTGGCGGAAGAGCTCCGAGCGAATGTCTGCCACGATCCTGGTACCGACAAAGGCCATGATCGCGATACGGGTACGGTTGGTTAGCCACTCCGCCACAGCAGCGATGAGGAAGACGTAGGTCCAGAAGCGCAGCGTCTCCAGCGAGCCTGCGCGAATCCCCTCGTCAATCGCTTGCCCCACGATCCATGGTCCCGCCACGCTCAGCAATGAGGTGACCGCCATCAGAATCACCGCCACCAGCAGTTGGCGACCGTAGGGACGGATGTAACGGGACAAGCGTCGCACCAGCCGTGGATCATACGCCTTGCCCAGCGTGTCCTCTTCCTCCTCCTCGCGCGGCAGCAAATCTTCAATCTTCTTTTCCAGCTCTTCCCGATCCAACCGCTCTCGCTCATCCACCTGTAACTGTGGATCATCCGAGCGCCGCGTCCGGTTCTGGTCTCCGTTCTCGCTACTCATCTTCCTATCGTTCCTACAATCATTCCATTAGACTGTGACGTACAGAAGTAGTAAAGCCGTGCGCTCCCACAGCTCCCACAGCTCCTACCGGCTCGATTCTCCATTCCCTACCCTGACTATCAAGAGATACCAGATGAAAGACGCCACAGGCTGCCTCCAGCAAGAAAAGAGCCTATCTCACTCTTCCGCGAGATAGGCTCCCTCTTGTTTAGTTAGCTGGACTAATTATAGCACGTCGAGCAGGTAATCCCAGAAGCTTACGTAACAACCGGTTTGATCGGCTCCCCCTCCCGCGCGATGGCTGTCTCGTCCAGGCCCGCCAACCGTTCCATCACCACCACCGCGACGAAGCCGACGACCATAAGCGCGATCGCGATGAAGAACTCCCCGTTGAGGGTGGGAAGTATATTGTTCTCGACCACCGGAATAATCTCGCCGTGCCGATCGGTGATCGTCTGGACCACCTCTTTCCAGGGCCAGATCTTGCGGAGACTTCCAACCATCAAGCCGATGAGCAGGGCGACGGTGAAATCGTGGTAGCGCTTGAAGAGCCAACCCAGGATCTGCGCGAAGGTCACGAGCCCAACCACTGCGCCGATCCCGACAAGCGCAACCGTGACGATGTCGCGCTGGTTGACCGCGCCGAGCACGTACTGGTACTTGCCGAGCAGGAGCAGGATAAAGGCGCCCGATATGCCAGGGAGAATCATGGCGCAGATGGCAAAGGCCCCGCTCAGGATCAGGAACCACCAATCGTTCGGCGTCTGCACCGGTACCAACCCCACCAGGATGAAGGCTCCGACGGCACCCAGCACCACCGCTCCTAACAATGATGGCGTCCACTCCTTCACGCGCTTGCTCACAGTAAAGACGGAGGCCAGCACGAGGCCGAAGAAGAAGCTCCACAAGAGGACCGGCTGATGCACCAGCATCCACTCCAGGCTCCGAGCAAGCGTGAAGATAGCCAGCAGGATGCCCGTCCCGACTGTCGCCAGGAAGGGGAAGTTGATGATCTGCAGGGCCTCACGGATCCGGAGCCGCAGGATAGCCTGCATGAATCGTGGCTGCCCGATCTGCCGGATCGACTCGATCAGCTCCTCGTAGATCCCGAGAATAAAGGCCATCGTGCCCCCCGACACCCCTGGCACCACATCAGCCGAGCCCATCGCGAAGCCGCGCATCATCAAACCGACATAATCCTTCACGGAGCGCTCCGCTCCCTTGCTACCCAACACTGTTTGCATGACGAGTTACCTTCAACTGTTTGCACTTAAGCTCCAATACTCCAATACAAGGTGCAGAAGATAGTGGATCTACTGTGGAAATGCAAAAAGTCGAGGTTGTTCTTCGGCTTCTTCCTGCCGTGGAATAGCACAGTAAATTGTGACATCTCATAAAACATGTATAATAGGCAGTGTGACAGAGTCTATTTGTTTTCGTACCAGGCCGTACCGAGGACCAGTCGTACTAGCAGTTCGAGGCAGGACTCGCTCCATGAGCGATCCAGGTGTGCCGGGGGAAGACGTAGCAGGGTCACAATCTTATCCATTTCACACCCACTAAGGAGTAACTCATGAACGAGCGAGTTGTCGGTACTGTAAAGTTCTTCAACACCGAGAAGGGATACGGTTTCATCGCGCCCGATAATGGAAGGGACGATGTGTTCGTCCACTATTCCTCCATTGAAGGACAGGGCGGTTTCCGTAACCTGAACGAGGGCGACCGCGTCGAGTTCAGCATCGAGCAGAGCGACAAGGGCCCCCGCGCCGTCTCGGTCACCCGCATCTGAGCGCTTTTTCGCCTACTATGAAAAGCACCGTGCCAACTGGCACGGTGC
>JALZCF010000225.1 GCA_030863245.1 Chloroflexota bacterium | reverse complement strand
ATTCCAGGTTCAGCGGGTGAAGTCCAAACGTCATGTTCCGCACGTCCTGGACGACTTGACGCGTGATAGCGCGGAGCGTTGCTAACTCCTCCTGCGCCTCCTCGATAGTAAGGCGTCCATCACCGAGTCGTGCACTCAGAAAGTCTAGGTCAAGAGCCTGTCGTGAGAGAACCTGCGTCGGCCCATCATGCAGATCCCATGCCAGCTCACGTCGCACCTTCTCTTGTGCGTTGATGATGCGATCTCGCTCCCTACGTAGGTTTTCATACAGCTGCGCATTATTGATAGCGATGGCGATCTGTGCCGCAAAAATATGGAATAGATCGGCATCGTATTCGGTGTAGGTCGGCTGCTGATCGTAGCGGTTGACGTTGATCACACCGATCGTTTTGCCCTGCACCTGCAGGGGCACGCTCATCGCGCTCCTTATCTCGCGCTCCCGGCGTGCCATCCCCTCAAAGCTCGTGCCTTCCAGCCCGCCAAGCAACAGTTGCGGTTCTCCTTCCTGCACCACCCTACCCGCGATGCTTGCCTCTACAGTCACCTCCGTACCTGCCGTCACGGAAGGAGGGAGCCCCTGTTGCGCTACGATTCGCAAGCGCTCTCCCTCCGAATTCAGAAGCATAAGGGAAACGCTGTCCGGCTTGAAGGCTTGCTCGACGAGCTCTAGAATCTGATCGTATAGCTGCTTCAGATTGAGATTACTGGTCAGGGCACGCCCCAGCTGCATTAAAGTGACAATATCTGATAGACGCTCTCTTTCATCGACCCGTTCTCGTCGCTCCTCCCAGCTACTCGGACTCATCGTTCGACCTCTATCGTCCAACGTACGGTAGCGGGTGCCGCGTCACCTCCGAGTTGTTCAACCGAACGGATGGTCACGCTCCGGATCTCAGGACGCTGTTTCAAGGCATTGGCGTACTCTATTACCAACGAATTGGAACCGGCCTCCCCTTGCACCACATAACGGGCGGGCGAGCTGGCGACGATGCCCGTAACACTCATACGCGGCAGTAATGTCTCTGCTAGCACGCGCAGGAAGGGCGCTAACGAGGGATTTTCTTGGTTCACCCGCTCTGCGTCTGCCTCCAACTGCTCCGCCTGTATGGCCAGCGTTGTGATCTGCTGCTGCAATACCTCCACCTCCGCCATGATGGTTGAGAAATCACGTACCTCCTCGCTCATAGCCTCCATTTCCGCTTGCTGTTCAGCCAGCACCTGATCGTTTCGAATCTTAAGGAGGAACGCCCCGAAAGTCAGGGCGAGCGCCAGAAGCAACAAGAGGAAGCCGGGTATCATCAAGCGCCGCCATGCGGGACCTCCTAGCGCTGGGCGCACAGGATGTGGTAGGAGGTTAATATCGATAAAGTCAGAGTTCATAATTGTTTCTGTGCAAGCCCAAGGTTCGCAATAAATTGACCGAGTGGCATATCCGGAGGCACCTCGATCGGGGGCTCGACGTGACCGATGGGATGCCCCAGCACATCTCTGATCATATCATGAAAGAAGACATGATCGCTGAGAGAGCCCGTCAGGAAGACGGGCACTGCAGGATGCAAGACGTGCGCATCCGCCTCTTGGTTGTATGCTCGAACGGTAAGATAGATTACCTCGCCCAGACGCATGACTTTGTCTTCAGGCGAGGTCAACAGGGGGAACGTAAATGGCTGGAAGCGTACCCGTCGTGGCACCGCCTCGTCCACGATGATAACAGTCCCGAGGGTACGTTCCACATCCACAATGATTGCATGGCGAGCCCCAATCCCGCGAATCAGTGCCAGCGGCTTCACATCGATAGCTGCTAGGCCAAGACCTGCCCGCTCAAGCGCTCTCACGTACCCATCCACAAGCGGTCTCGGGGCGGCTGCCACGAAGAGCGTCGCTTCGTTGCCTCGGCCAACCACCTGCCATGCCGTGTACGCGTCTGGCTGATCTACGACAGCACGCGCCCGTTCACTCATCAGTTGTGTATCTTCCGTATCTAGATTAGGCACAGATACGACCCGTGTTAGGACACGGTGACCTGGAAGAGCGAGAAGCAACTGTCCTTTCGATAGGGATTGATCCGCCGTTTGTGCTGCCCAGAGCCGCTCGAGCACCTGCGCCAGGACAGCCGGATCCGTTACCATGCCACCTTCATCCAGTACAGTCCGTGGCAGAGGCGCACTGCCCCAACGGGTGACCCGACCGTGCTGTACACCCATCAGACGCAAGGCCTCCTGCTCGACAACGAGCGTTATCCGCTCGCGATCCCAGATTGCCACCTATGGGTAAATCTCCAGGTCCCAGCTTAGTAGTTTCCCTGTACGCCCCTCGATAGTGTCGATGATTTCCAGCGTCCAGACACCCTGCGATGACTTACTCCTGATACGGTCCGCTGCCGCACCACTGATACCGAACCAGCGGCGGATCTGCTTCTCCCCCGCATTCTCGCCTTGACTATGGATGCGCACACTCGTGCCATCTGGATGAATGATGTTGATCTCTAGATCCCCTACGTCCTCATGGTCGATGTTCAGGAAGACACGAACCTCACGAATCGAGATACCCTCCCGTACGTCAGCCGTGCTGGTCACACGCCCGGTTGGTCCATCAGGAATGACTAGATCAGGGTCTTCATTCACGGTATAGCGTACCGGCGTGGGTGTTGGCGTCGGCGTGATGGTCGGCGTCGGGGTACTGGTGGGGGTCGAGGTGGGCACGATGGTCGCGCTGGGCACGCGCGATGCCGTGGCGGTCGCGCCCGGCATACCTGGCCCCTCGCCCGTCTTGACGAAGTCCTGAATCACGACCTGTCGTCCACTCTCACCTGGTCGGCATGGTCCGGTGTCTGTCTCCACCGTTTGCACGTCGCTCAAGGGTCTGAGCGTCTCGCGGTCGACGACATTTACGTACCACTTCCCCTCTTTAGGGCGGTCCGCCAGGGTAACATCCCAGTACCCTGCTTCCTTAGTAGGATCCGCGCCGGAAGGCAAGGAGAGGAACTCATCCGGCTCCGCACCGTCGAACCATACGCGCACGGTCACCCCGTTGATGGGTGTCTCTGCGTCGGGACCATAGATCGTACCCTGAATCATGGTCAACCCACAGTTAGGTAAATACCAGGGCGAGAGGGCGGTGAAGGGGTCGCCACTGCCCACGATAGGAGTTGTCCGAGGAGTGGTCGTCCCAGGCGTGGTCGTCCCAGGCGTCGTCGTCCCGGGGGTAGTGGTTCCAGACGTCGTCGTCCCAGGCGTCGTCGTGCCGTTGGGTGTCCGCGTCGCTAGGGGAGTGAACGTGCTGACCGGGCTACTGAATGCCGATACCGGGGTACGGGTCGGCAGGGGCGCTACGGTCGGAGGCAATTGGACGGTCGGGGGCAGCTGGACCGGCCGCGGCGGTTGGTAGGCCGGCGGCAATCCTTGGGTAGGCTGTGGGGGTGGCGTACGGGTCGGAATCGGAGTGGAAGGGAAGACAAACGGTGCGACAGTCTCAGAGGGTGATGGGGTTACGCTAGGCTGGACCACGGCAATACCTGCTCCAGTTGTCGTGGGACTCGCTGACTCTGCAGCAGCCAACAGGACGGCGACAGCCTCTTGGCCATTGGGGTTGATGGCCAGGGCCTCCTCCGCCTGTGCCTTTGCCAGCTCTGAGCGGTCGCCTGCAAGGAGCGCCTCCGCATAGGCCACATGGGCATCGTAGAGCAGGCGGTCTATCTCGTCACTCGATTCCGGCTCCAATGCGGCGAGACGAAGGAGCAGACTAAGCGCCGCCTCATAATCCCCGCGCTCCAGCGCCGCCACGGCATCCTGGCGCAGTTGCGCTCCCAGTTGCTCGGGAGCGATGGTAGCCGTCAGGCTGAGGGATGCAGTGCTAAGCGTACTCCCGTAGATGGTTAACGTTCCTGAGAGCACATATTCCCCTTCACTGGTCTCGCTCAAGACCGAGTCGGAGAAATAGGCAGCAGGGAAGGCTTCCTCCTCCAAGCGGGTTACGAAATCAGTCAGACGATTCAGATCCCCGATTGCCGCTACCTCATACTGCCACCCAACCAGCGCTCCTTCTTGGAAAGGCACACCCTGCTCATTAAGGGTAGCTAATTCCACATTACTCGTTGCGGCCGCCTCTACGATACGCTGTAGGATCTCGACTTCCACGTCTACGCCAGGCAAGAGCCCCGAGGCATTCGCGAACTCCTCCTGGACGGATGCCAACTGCGCCTGCAGTCGCTCCCGTTCCACTGCCGCGGGTGTCGCAGTAAGCAACTGCTCCTGCCACAATGCGAGACGGGCACTGTTACTCTGTGCTTCCTGCCGTTGGTGACGAAACTCATTGAGAAAGTAGGCAGAGACAGCTAACAGGATCAACACAACGGTGGTGACAACCAAGATAAGGGTACGAGTATCCGGCTGTAGGCGACGCGGTGACAAAAAGGAGAGACGCTCCATAGATACCTTTTCTAATTGTGACTATAAACGATGGTGTAAGCCATCCTTCGATCAAGGTAGTATAATCGCCGTCGTCTTTTAGTTGAAATACCTCCGTAGATGTTTTGGTTGTGATTCCCTACCGGCAAGGTTACAATTCCCTCATCAACCACCTCGTAAGGAGTGGCCTTTGTGGACGAGAACCATGTGGAGCACGGACGTGCGGCGTACGACCGAGGTGAGTACGATACAGCAGTTGAAGCCTTTGAGGAGATGCGCTTGCTGTGGCAACAGGCAGGAGATAAGCGCGGGGAAGCGAGGGCACTCTCTGACCTGGGCGTTGCCCAGCAGAAGCTGGGCAACCTGGCTGACGCACACCAAGCGTACGAAGAGGCCCTGGCACTCTATGAAGCGATCGACGACGAGCAGGGCAAAGCAGTGGTGATGGGTAATCTCGCCACGCTCATGAGGCTACGCGGTGCGACGGACCAAGCAGAATCCCTCCTCCAGGAAGCGGCCGATCTGTTCTCGACACAAGACGATCGGGAGCGGGAGGCCGCTACCTTGCGCTTGCTCGCACGGCTCCAACTACGACGTGGTGTCTGGCTCGACGCGCTGCTGAACTACAATCGTGCGCTGGACCATATGGGACGGTTGACCAGCAGGCAGAAACTCCTGCGTGGTCTCACTCACCTCTTTCTCCGTATCATCGGGGTGCGCGTAGACGGAGACACAGGATAGATTCTTGCTGACGTGGATCCGTAGGTTGAGAGAGTAAGCGTTAGAGAGAAGAATGCTCCATGCCCGAACGTTTTCCTGAGCAGTGGTTCCGCCGTATGGAAGAGAGCCCGGACGAAGAGTTTTATCGGATCCCACGCAAAGTTGTCCACCTTGACGACGATGCGATCGCGGCGCTGCGAGATTTCTATGATGCCCATCTGCAGGATGGATGGAACATCCTCGATCTCATGAGTTCCTGGCGTTCCCATCTTCCAAAGATGAAGCGGTTGTCCGTGACGGGCTTGGGTATGAACGAGGAGGAGATGTACGAGAATCCCAGGTTGGATGACTACATCATCCACGACCTGAACAGAAACCCCACGCTCCCCTTCAAGGATAATCAATTCGACGCGGCGCTTTGTGCTGTCAGCGTACAGTACCTGACTCAACCCGTCGAAGTATTCCGCGATGTTGCCCGCGTCTTGAAACCCGGTGCGCCCTTCTTTGTCAGCATCTCGAACCGTTGCTTTCCTACCAAAGCAGTCGCCGTCTGGAGGGCCTCCAACGACCAGCAGCACATCCAGCTCGTTGCCGGTTACTTCCAGGCTAGCGGATGTTTCGACGATATCCAAGCCGAGGATCATTCCCCGGACCCATACGTGAGCGACCCGCTCTTCATCATCTGGGGGTATGCCACAGAGGAATCGGCGGCGACAGAGGAGGAGAGATAGGCTGCACATGGTCGAAGTGGATCCACAACCAAGCGACGTGCCTGTCGAGCTGCGCGAGGCCATCGAGCAACTCATAGCGTCCCCACCTGTTCAGGGGCTCCTCCTCGTCGGCAGCCGAAGCCGTGGTTATCACGATAGTAAGTCGGATTATGACCTGGAAGTCATCGTGGACGACGACTTCGCCCACACTTTGGAACCCGCGGCTCGGCTCTCCCTGGTATGGGACGGCAAGCCCCATCGGAGCCGTCTCCTTGGGGATATTCTAACAGAGAGCCGCAGCAGCTTTGAAGGGAAGACAAACAGCACACTGGATGTGGATCATTGGCCCTATGAGGCGGCCGTGCTCTGGTACGACCGCGACGGCGAGATCGGGCCACTGGTCAAGGCGATCGCCCGCTTCCCTGATGACATTTGGGAAGAGCGCCTCAAACTTCACTACGTTGATTTCTGGTATCATACTGCCAGAGCCCTCAAGATCGCGGAGCGAGAGAGCACGTTGAATCACGGGCTGGTTCTCTACCGTGCGGCATATGCCTGCATCCAATGTATTTTCGTGCTCAACCGTCGCTGGCCACCTCTGCCTCACTGGACTGAGCAGGCACTAGAGCGCTCCGAGCTTCGACTACGGCCTACGGACGATGTTGCTCTGCTGACGAAAGCACTTACCACCCATGATGCCCAGGCGCTCCAGCGCCTCCACGACGCTCTTGACCCCCTCCTCGACGCAGAGGAGATCACCTGGCACCACAATCGTGTCACGCTCCTCCTGGAGATTCTCGGTTCTGACTTCCACGATGCCCGCGAGCGGTGGGCTGCTTTCTAGCGCTCCCATTGAAAGTTAGGCGCCACCTTCGCAAAACGTTCGTCCACAGCGTGCGGGAGGAGAGAGAACTGTGCGATGAGCGGCGCGGCGATGGAGTGCCCATGCTGTTTCCACAGACGAAGCGCGTACCGATTGAAGCGTCCCTGGTAATAACTGGCATTCGCGAAGCTAAGGGAGGAGTAGTTCGCTTCATACGCTTCCAACGATTGAAACGGTACATCCTGGCTACGTTGAATGTCTGCCCAGGACAACCAGCACTCCGCCAGCTCGGGACGCTGCTCTACAAAGAAAGCGGTGGCAAAGAGATTCGCGATCAACTCGATCAACCACCTCGTGCCGAGTGCTAGCTTCAGATGATGAATAAAGAGATGGCCCAGTTCATGCACGGCCACCAGATCATAGAAGGCTGCAATCTGCCTTCTCAACTCATCCTCCTCGCCACACACCTTCCGCTGAAGCCTCTCTGGCGCCGCCTCGTACAGCGCCCGGGAGCGGTCAATCCATGGCGGAGGGTAGGTAGCCGGCACGAAGATCGTGGAATGCTCGGGGCTGCTATGCGGGTAGCCATAGGGCGCACGGCGCAGGTGGCGCCAGTTCTCGCGGCGCAGCAGGCTTACAGTCGTGTGCGCCTCCACGCCGAGCCACTCTGCCAGAAAACGGTGTGCTTCTTCCACAAGCTTGCCCACCCCCTGCGCCCTCGGATGATAATCCGGCGAGAAATGCAGGGTGACCGGGTCCCCTTCAATGCGCTGCAATCTGATTCGTGAAACCATATTCCCCCTCACCCCTATAGTATCGCAGCGTGCGCTCTAGCACCAATAGATTGATTACGAAGCATGCTTTGATACGGGGTGATGTGCGATGACTGAAATGGCTGATTTATGTCCGATTTTGGAGAATTTTGGGGCAAAAACGGGGACAATGAGACACAGATCGGGGCGCTGGGGTGGTGCCCAAAATGTCCGATTTTTGGGGGGTTCTAGTCGGAAAAATGTCCGCTTCGGACGTTATCGGGTGGTGTGTCCGATGTCCGAAATGTCCGCTTTTCGCGAAATTTAGCCTGAAAATCGCCAAAAGCGGACATTTTAGTCTGAACGATTAAGGAGGAAAACGGCAAGGCGGAAGGAGGAAGAAGGAAGAGATTTAACGCAAAGCCGCAAAGACGCAAGGACGCAAGGATGCGAAGGGGAGGTGGCACGGCGGTGGCCTTGCGAGGTGGAGAGCTCGGGGAGCGTAGAAGTAAATCGCCCTGGTCTACACTTCTACGGTCTACACTTGGCGCTCTTCTGCCTTGGCTATAACAACGCGACGCACATCCCTGTGGTACAACGCGAGCGAGGAACACTATGCTATACTGATTCACAGCTGATTCGATACGGTATCAAGTACCATGCACCATGCAACACGCAACATGCGATATACAACATGTAATAGGCGATTATGTACGATATCTGGTCCTGGTTAAGCCGTCTTTGGAAGCCACAGCAAAGTGAGGAGGTGCAGCGCGCTTGCATCTTCGACGAGCACTACGGGTGTGGTATCCCCGACCCCATCCCTACCGAGAACCTGGGCACCACCTTCGATTTCCAGGCGATGGCCCTGAATTGTGGCTATCGTGGGGGTAAGGACAACTGGTGGCACGTCCATTACTCCGGCCCCGCGCGCCAGGGCTCCTTCGCCCGCAACTGCCCCCACTCCTACCCGCCAGGTCATCCTGAAGAGGCTGAACGTTGTAGCTGTATGGAGCGAGAACGACCATGAGCAGTGTTAGTATTCACGATGTGGCAGAGGCTGCGGGAGTGTCGACCGCTACCGTATCCTACGTGCTCAACGACAGCCGCCCCGTCACGGATGCGACCCGTGCCCGAGTGCTGGAGGCCGTTGAGGAGTTGGGATATCGCCCGAACGTAACCGCCCGCAGCTTGCAGGCAAAGCGTTCCTTTCTGATTGGATACAGTTGGCGCCCGCTTCCGCCTAAAAATCATAGCCCGATCCTCGATCGCTTTATCCACAGTATGGGGCTGGCCGCCTATCGTGCGGGGTATCATCTGCTTGCCTTCCCTGCCCCATCTGAGGAGGCGCAGGTCGATGTGTATCGCGATCTGGTTGCGACCAATCGAGTCGACGGTATCATTCTGAGCGCCACCGATATCGAGGACCCGCGCGTCGAGTATCTTGCCACCACAAACATTCCTTTTGTCGCGTTCGGCCGTTGCGGCGATAGGGATATATGCCCGTGGGTGGACGTCGACGGTCGTGCGGGGGTACAGCGAGCGGTCGAACATCTGGCGGAGCAAGGTCATTTCCGCATTGGTATGCTTGCGTGGCCACAAGGCTCTCAATCAGGGGAAGATCGGTACCAGGGGTACTACTCGGGCCTGCAACAGCTTGCACTTCCTGCACGCCAGGAATGGGTCGTGCGGGTCAACCATGATACCGCTGAAGGATACGAAGGCATGAAACAGTTACTAAGCCTTCCATCATCTGAGCGGCCGACCGCCGTCGTCTGCGTGAGCGACCTGATAGCGTTAGGGGCGATGAATGCCATCCGGGAAGCAGGCCTGCGCGTTGGAGCTGACTTTGGTGTCGTCGGCTTTGACAACATGCCTCTTGCAGCGCATCTCGCACCCCCTCTTAGCTCGCTCCATCAACCAATCGATCAGGTTGGCGTGCTGGTCATCGACCAGTTGACCTCACTCATCGAGGGGGAGCAACTGGGTAAAGAACGGGCACAGATCTTGCTAGAGCCAAAACTAGTCGTACGGGCGTCCAGTCTACGCTCGGTCTAATTTTTTTCTCCTACTTGTTAAACGTTTAACAAACATTTTCCCACCAAAACGGAGCAACCAGTGACGCTAAAAGCAGTCATCTTCGATCTCGATGGCGTCTTGACCGAAACGGCAGAGTTTCATTACCGTGGCTGGCAGCGGCTTGCCGACGAGGAAGGATTGCCCTTCTCACGTGAGAAGAACGAACAGCTGCGTGGCATCTCCAGGCAGCGCTCGCTGGAGCTGATTCTTGAAGGCCGTGAGCTTGAACCCGAACGCGTTGCGGCGATGCTCGAGCGCAAGAACCGTTACTATCAGGAGATGCTGAACGAGCTCTCCAATGAGCATCTGCTGCCCGGCATCCCGGAACTGCTGGACGAGTTGGAAGCAGCGGACGTCAAGATGGCGGTCGGCTCTGCCTCGAAGAACGCCCGTACCGTGCTGGACGCCCTCGGCATCACGGAGCGCTTCGAAACGATCGCTGATGGGCACAGCGTCAAGCAGGGCAAGCCGGCGCCCGACCTGTTCCTCTTCGCCGCGCAAGAGATGGGGGTGGAGCCCCACGAGTGCGTGGTGGTAGAGGATGCGGAGAGTGGCATCGACGCTGCCTTGACGGGCGGTTTTGCCACGGTTGGCATCGGCCCCGAGGAGCGAGTCGGGCATGCCCATCTACGCCTCGACGACACGGCGGGCTTGACGCTTGAGGTGCTACGAGAGGCGAGGCGTCGTGCGGACAATTGGCGCGTGCTCGAGGAGGAGTGGCGCCCCGGCGATATGCATCATAAGGAAACCGTGTTCACGGTGGGCAATGGACTGCTAGCCTCTCGTGGGGTCTTTGAAGAAGGATATGTGGGCGAGCGCCGCACCACCTTCGTTCATGGCATCTTCGACGATGTCCCGATTGTCTTCACTGAACTGGCCAACGCACCAGACTGGATGGCCATGGACATCCTGCTTGAAGGGGAGCGATTTGGGCTGGAGAGCGGCGAGCTTCTTGACTATCGCCGCACACTCGACCTCCGTTCCGGTTTGCTGACTCGCACCGTCCGTTGGCAGAGTCCAGAGGGGAATCGAACCCAGCTCCGCTTCGAGCGCTTCATGAGTATGGCCAATCGCAACCTGCTCGCTATCCGGGTAGAGATCACGCCGGAGAATTGGGCAGGATCGGTGGAGATACGTGCTTCTCTCTTTGGACATACCGAAAATCTTGGCACCGCCCATTGGCGTACTGAAGGTCAGGGGGAGGACGGGGGGTTCATGTGGCTGCAGAGCCGCACCCGCAAGAGTGGCATCCACCTGGCACTGGCAGGCGTGGTGCAGCGTGTGGACGGGAACGCCACGGTCGATTATTGGGACGCCCCCGGCCTACCCACCCAACGGCTGCGGACCATGATTGCAGAGGGGAACGCCGCAACGATCACCAAACTCGTCACCATAGCAGATAGCCGCCACGTCGCCAACCCGCGCGCTACCGTGCTCAGCCTCCTTGCTTCCAGCCTGCCGACCCCATTCGACGTGCTCCTAAGAAGAAGCCGTGCGGCATGGGGCGAACTCTGGGAAACCTCGGACGTGGAGATCGACGGCGACGATGAGGCGCAGCTAGCGCTTCGGTACAACATTTTCCAGATGCTCGCCGTCGCTCCACAGGAGGAGGCAGATGACGCCAGCATCGGCGCGAAGACCTTGAGCGGCTTCGGCTACCGGGGCCATGTCTTCTGGGATACGGAACTCTTCATGCTCCCCCTCTTCACCTTCACGCAGCCGCAGGTAGCCCGCAATCTGCTGCTCTACCGCTACCGCCGCCTGGATGCCGCACGGGAGAAAGCACGGGCGAATGGCTACGAGGGGGCGCAATTTCCGTGGGAAAGCGCCGGGACCGGCGAAGAAGTAACCCCCACTTGGATCCCCCACTGGGAGGATCGTACCCGTCTGATTCGCGTCTGGACGGGCGATATCGAGATCCATATTACGGCAGATATTGCCTATGCCGTCATGCAATATTGGCATGTGACAGGGGACGACGCCTTCATGAGCGAGTACGGCGCGGAGATGGTGCTGAGTGGCGCTGTGTTCTGGGGGAGTCGTGTCGAGTGGAACGAGGAGGCGCGGCGGTACGAGCTAACCGACGTCATCGGCCCGGATGAGTACCATGACCACGTCGATAACAACGTCTTTACCAACGCCATGGTCCGTTGGCACCTGCAAACCGCCCTCCGGCTGCTTGACTGGCTCGACGAGAACGTGCCAGAGCAGGCCGAAGCACTTCGTGAGAAACTCGGTTTAACCCCAACACGACTAGAGCAGTGGCGGGACGTGATCGCGCGGATCTGGATCCTGGAAGACGAGGAAAGCGGGTTGATGGAGCAGTTTGAGGGGTATTTCGCTCTCCAGGATCCAAATCTGGCCGATTTCGAGCCGCGCACGCGGTCGATGCACGAGATCCTCGGCATCGAAGGTGCCAACGCGGCACAGATCATCAAGCAACCTGACGTGATGATGCTTCTATTCCTAATGCGCGACCAGGTGACCATGGAGCAGATTCGTGTTAACTGGAATTACTACGATCCGCGCACCGATCACACCTACGGCTCCAGCCTCGGCCCCGCCATCACCGCTATCATGGCCTGCGAGATGGGCGAGCTGGATGTTGCCTACGAGCACTTCATGCGTGCACTTCGTGCCGATCTGTACGATGTACGGGGCAATGCCGCTGATGGAATCCATGCCGCCTCGGCCGGTGCGGTGTGGCAGAGTGCGACGATGGGCTTCGGCGGCCTGACGGTCGGCGAGGATGGGTGGAAAGTGGAGGCCCGGCTACCGAGCCACTGGCGCCGCCTCGCCTTCACCTTCCTCTACCATGGTGAGCGACAGGATGTAGAACTTGTGAACGATCGCTTTGCACCGGCCTCAGATATGGTCGTTCAGGGCAGAAAGGAGGCCGCTCTCGATTCCACATCCCAATGATACATTAGTGAAGCGGTCGGTTACTCAGTCACCTTAATACTATCTTTTCAGGGAGGAGAATAACACCATGCAAAACCATAAGTTCCATTGGCTACTGATCGTGCTCGTCGCGATCGCTCTGGCACTCGCCGCCTGTGGCGGTGATGAAGCGGAAGAGGGAGCGGTTGAAGAGCCTGCCGGGGAGGTTGTGGAGGAGGCGCCCGCTGAGGAGGTTGTTGAGGAAGAGGGTGCCGTCGAAGAAGGGGAGGAGGCAGCGGAACCCGGTGCGGCCGTCGAGGCGGGAGAGTGCGTGGGCATCGCTCACGAGGAGGGCGCGGAGATCGTCTTCTCCGGTTGGGGTGATGAGACGGAGCAACAAGTCTACCGCAACTCGATCGAGCGCTTCAATGAGGTATGTCCTGGCATCACCGTCGATTACCAACCCGTGCCCGCTGATTTTCAGACTCAAATGACGGCAGCGTTCGCGGGCGGCGAGGGGCCGGATGTCCTCTACGTCGACTCTACATTGATGACATCGCTCGGCGCCGCCGGCCAGCTCCTGCCACTCGACCCGTACATGGAAGAGGCGGGCGTGACGCGCGAAGAATTCATCCCGCAGCTCCTCACCATCTTCACCCAGAATGATCAGACCTACGCACTGCCGAAGGACTGGGGGACGCTGGGACTCATCTACCGGCCTGCGGCCTTTGAGGAAGCTGGCATCGAGGAGCCGACAGCCGACTGGACCTGGGAGGACCTACAGGAAGCGGCGGCTGCTATCGCGGAGAATACGGATATTCCGCCCTTCTGCCAGGCCGCCGACTGGAATCGCTTTGCACCCTGGGTCTTTAGCCGCGGCGGTACCTTCGTCAACGAGGATTTCACAGAGGCAACGCTGACGGACCCCGCCGTCATCGAGGCAGCCACCATCATAGACGAGATGGAGAACGAAGGACTACTGGTCAGCCCTGGCGACGTAGGGGCTAGCTGGTGTGGCGAGGCGATCGGCAAGGAACTGGTCGCGATGACACTCGAGGGGGGCTGGATGGTCAACTTTATGCGCCAGGACTACCCCGATGTCGAGTGGTCAGCTGTGCCCATCCCTGAAGGTCCGGAGGGCCCAGCGAATATCATCTTCACCAACGGCATCGGCGTCAACGCTGGCTCCGACTACCCGGCTGCGGCCGCAGCCTTTACCATCTTTGTGACCGGCCGCGAGAATCAGGCTGCCATTACCGAGACGGGCTTCGCCTATCCAACCCGCGAGGACCAGCTGGAACTGATCGAGAATCCGATTGATCAGGCGATCTCGGAGGGTGGTACCTACGAGTTAACGCGTGTGGCGTACATGGGTCCCAACACGGGCCCGGTTGGCGATGCCATCAGCCAGGCTCTGGAACGTATCTATCTGGACGACCAGGAGCCCGAAGAGGCATTCCAGCAGGCCCAGGAAGAAGCGCAAATGGCCCTTCAGTAAGGATCCGGCGTAGGCCTACATGGTAGGGGTGCCGTTATGCACCCCTACCAATCCTGCGCCCTTCATGAAACCTACCCCACGGGAGGATAAATCATGGCTGTAAGGACTGACCAACCCCGAAAGCGAGGCATGTCTGCGCGTGAGCGGGACGAGGCGATCACCGCGTATCTCTTTCTGTCACCCTATCTCTTGGTGACACTCGTCTTCACGGTGGGGATCATCGCCTTCGCCTTGTATATCAGCTTCACCTCCTACAATCTGTTCCAACCACCTGAATGGGTGGGACTGCAGAATTACACCCAGGCGTTGACGGACGAGAACGGCTTCATTCGCGCGCTGGTGAATATCTTCTGGTACGTGATCATCGTGGTCCCCCTCCAGACCGCGTTTGCCCTGTTTCTAGCCATTCTTCTCAACACCCCCATCCGTGCCCAACAGTTCTTCCGAACCATCTTCTATGCGCCCAGTGTGACCTCATCTGTCGTCATCTCGGCCATCTTCCTCTGGCTCTACTTGAGGACAGGAGTAATCAACTACGCGTTTGATCAGCTCTTCGGTATCTTCGGAGCGGAGTGGGAGGCGATTGAGTGGCTCAATAACCCAACCGGCCTCTTCGAACTCATCGCTGGGTGGCTCGGGTTTGAGAGAATACAGGCGTGGTACCTACGTGGGCCGAGCATTACCTGGCTGGCCATCATGGCCATGAACATCTTCACGACGGCCCCGACCTTCATGATCATGTATCTCGCTGCGCTGCAAGACGTGCCGCCGTCCCTCTATGAGGCAGCCTCTATCGATGGTGCCAACAAGTGGGAGCAGTTTCTCCACGTGACCCTACCGATGCTACGCCCGGTAACATTACTCATCGTCGTGTTAGGGACCATCGGTACCTTCCAGGTCTTCGACCAGGTGCATTTCCTGACGGCTGGCGGCCCCTTGCGGACCACCCTCACGCCTGTCTACCTCATCTACGGTGAGGCGCTCGGCGTTCTCGGGGGTGGGAGCGTGATCCGTATGGGTTATGCGTCAGCGATGGCTTTCCTGCTCGGCGCGATCATCTTCCTGTTCACCTTCGTTCAGCGCCGCTACATCGAGAGGGGAACAGAGCAGTACTAAAAGGAGCCCTAATCCCTACTCCTTGCCTACCTAGCGAGTCGCGTCGCCATCATGAATGGCGCGATGGTGGGAAGAGGCGAGAGAGGAGAGGACAAGGAGGAATCTCATGGCAACGACCACAGCAACAGGACCCGTAACGCAGGAACGAGAGGGACCGTCCGTATGGAAGAGTGTGAGGCGCATCCTTTACTATGTCCTGATGATCGGCTTGGGCTTGATTCTCTTCGCGCCCTTCATTCTCTCCTTCCTAGGGAGTTTCAAGACGAATGCGGAGGTCATCGCCTACCCGCCAACGCTCTTCCCAGCGGAGTGGCGTGTCGAGAACTGGCCGCGCTTCTTACAGGCGGATGTTGGGGGTGAGGCAAGACTGGACGGTGCAGCATCGCTGGGACTGATGGTGGGTTTGTTTACCTCCTTCCTGACGCTCCTTCTGACGGGCTTGACGAGCGAGATCGAGGAGGAGGGAGGAATCTCGAGCACCCTGGGCATCATTGTGAGTGTTGCTCTGGCAATTCTAGCAGGTGCGGCATCCGCCTACTACCTCCAGGTGCGGGTGGGTGCTGCTCTGGTGGAGTGGCTCGCGGTCGCCGCCTCGATCGCGATACTTCTGTTAATTGGGGTGCTGCTCCTAGGAATGTCTCGCCCAGATTGGCGGCGGGTTATCATGGCCCTCGGCTGGAGCATAGCCCTCGGCGCGGTGGTCACCATCGTCTTCGAGCAGCTAGCCATGCTCGCCGGGGGTGGACGGTTCATACGGTGGCTCTACAACACGGCCGTGTTGGCCGTCATGCTAGCCTGCTTCCAGCTCCTCTTCTCGGCGATGACCGCCTATGCCTTTGCCCGCCTGCGCTTCCCGGGCCGTGAGGCGATCTTTTCTTTCATGCTCGCGACGATGATGATCCCCGGCGCGGTCACCCTCGTGCCCGCTTACGTGCTGATGTCGAAGCTGGATTGGATCAACCGTGCCTACAGCCTGATTATCCCCGGCATCGTCACGGCCGGCAGCATCTTCCTGCTCACCCAGTTCCTGAAGTCCATTCCAAGGGATCTGGAGGAGGCCGCCTACATCGATGGCGCCTCCTACTTCCAGACCTTCAAGGACGTGGTACTTCCCCTAGCGCGGCCCGCCCTCCTGACAGTGTTCATCCTGCAATTCCAGGCAATGTGGAATGCCTACCTCGGTCCACTGCTTTACCTCCAGCGTCGAGATATGTGGGTGTTGAACGTTGCGCTGAACATCTTCAAGGGGCAGTACCAGGCCGAGCTCAACCTGCTGCTCGTCGCCGCCATCATCAACGCCCTGCCGGTACTCATCCTCTTCTTCCTTTTTAGCCGCTACTACATTGAGGGCGTGTCCTACGCAGGGGTGAAAGGCTAACGACTAGCGTATTCATTTTCAATAGGAGGAATAAGTTATGCCCGACCTCTCGCTCCACGAGATCAAGGAACTCCTTATCCAGGAGTTTGGTCCCTCGCTGGGTGGCCCTCGCGACGAGGGGCTGGACCAGATGGCAAGTTTCCTCAGCAGACGGGGGGTCGACCGGCAGGAGGCGGAGGGCGCACTGGCCGAGATGGTAGAGGAGGGCTTGATCCGCTACCAGACTGAACCCATCGGGGGTACGGGTGCAGGCATCATAGGTATGCTGGACCAGCCAACCGGAACGGACTTTCCAATGGAGGGGGCCAAACCGCGGCGGGGTGCGGTTCCCGCCTCGGAAGAGCACGGCACCGGCCACTGGGACTTCTTAGAGGATTGACGAAGAACCTCGACACGGAGCCACTGCGCCCCCTTCGCGTTGAGGGGGGCTTCCTCGGTGCCATGCGCGCCGCGCTCGAGGGCTGGTGGCGGGAGATCTTCATCCTCACTGGCTTGAACCTGCTGTGGACCGTTGCTTTCTTTTCCATCGTCATGATGCCGCCTGCCACCGCCGCCATGTTCTACACTGCGCGCAGGGTGCTACAGAGGGACCCCTTTGTCGGTTGGGGGACCTTCGCACAGCCGATTCGCCGCCACTGGCGTGCAGCGTGGGGCTGGGGTCTCCTCTTTTTCCTCATTGCCGGCGTCGCCGGCGCTAACCTGTGGCTCTACCGGGATGCCCTGGGCACTCTCTGGACACTGTTGCGTTGGCTCTGGGCGACGATCCTGGTAGTCTGGCTCACGCTTAACCTCTTCTTCTGGCCCTTGTGGTTCGCGGAGGCGGCGGAGTACCGCACCGTGCGAACCACCTTTCGCAACAGTGTGGCCTTCCTCTCAGCCAATCCCTTCGCGGCGCTGTTCGCCACCATCGCGATCCTGCTCTTTGCTACAGTAAGTACCCTCACAGGGGTGCTTCTCGGAACGCTCTTTATGGCCTGGACCGCGCTCTTCGCCACGGCTATCCTCGCCGCCTACCTACCCCGAGAGACGTGAAGAGCTCTATTGATGATCCAACGCCAACCCCACCATCTCCTTCCTGACCCTACCCGCGTAATTGCCAGGCCCTTTCTACCCCCTGACGAAGCGCGCATTCAGCATATCGTGGAACGGGTGCTGGCGCTGCAGGAGGAAGAGGTGGAGCGCTTGCTCCAGGAGGTGGTAACGCAGTTCGCTCACCGCCACCGCCATCTCGCGCGGGTCCTCCAGCAGCACTGCACGCTCGTCGAGCCCTATCTGCCGCGGGGGCGCCAGCTATCAGAGGAGCGAAAATTGTTGCTCGGCGCATACTTCACGCACGAGTACGCGATTGAGGCGGCAGCGCTTTTCAATCCTTCTATCGTGCTGCATCCGGAGCAGCATGGAATGGCAGCGGGCGAGGCGCGTGTTGTGATCAGCTACCGTGCTACGGGCGAGGGACACATCTCCTCCGTCGAGTTCCGCAGCGGCACCCTCACCCCGGACGGTATTCTTGAATATGACGCCGTCTCCCGCTTCGCTCAGCTCCCGGAAATCGGCGCGGATGGAACGTTACATTTTCCAGTTGAGATAGATATCTCGGAACGGGTGATTTTCCCGATGGCAGCCGATGAGCGAAACGGTATCGAGGACGTGCGCTGGGTACGTTTTGTGGATGATGACGACAGCGTGACTTACTATGGGACTTACACGGCCTACGACGGCTCTCATATCAAGCCGAAGCTACTGGAGACAAAGGACTTCATCACCTTCCGCACGGTCCCGATGGAGGGCAACGCCATACGGAACAAGGGATTTGCTCTCTTTCCGCGGAGAATCGGTGGGCAGTACGTGATGCTCAGCCGGCAGGATAACGAGAACAACTTCATCATGTTCTCGGACGACATTCATCGCTGGGACGAGGCCCACTTCCTCCGGGGCCCCATCGCGCCATGGGAGCTCGTACAGATTGGCAACAACGGTTCCCCCATCGAGACAGAGGCAGGCTGGCTCGTGCTCACCCATGGCGTCGGCCCGATGCGCCAGTACACGCTGGGTGCCGATCTACTCGATCTCGAGGATCCGACCCGCCTCATCGCTCGGCTCGACCGGCCACTCCTCGCGCCAGACGAGACGGAGCGCGAGGGCTACGTCCCGAACGTTGTCTACAGTTGCGGTACTCTGCTCCACAACGACCGCCTCATCATCCCCTACGCCATGTCTGATTCAGCGTCCGGCGTCGCTACTGTCATACTTCCCGATCTGCTAGCGGCACTGTCTTCTTCACCGCGCAGGATTTGCGTGGGTCGATGATTCCAGCAATTCGCACTCTTATTAAGACAGAAGCTAAAATTGGACGAAATGAACGATCTATCCCAATTTCTTAACCAAGGTCCCCTGTCCGAATGGGAAGCGGTCATCCGCATAACGCTTGCCGCGATCCTTGGCGGCGCGATCGGGCTGGAGCGGGAATGGCGTGGCCATCCAGCGGGCCTGCGCACAAACATGCTTGTTGCAATCGGCTCCTGCCTCTTCACGCTCCTCTCTATTGCTGGCTTTCCACTACGTGGCGCAGCCCAGGATACTGCGCGTATCGCCGCGCAGATTGTGACCGGTGTGGGCTTCCTAGGTGCGGGCGTGGTGCTCCAGACCCGAAGAGGCACATGGGGTCTTACTACCGCCGCGACGATCTGGATGGTAGCCGCGCTCGGTATGGCCGTAGGGGTAGGCGCCTACCTCATCGCCATCTACACTACGACCCTGACCGGCGTGATCCTCATCCTCCTTCTCCCCTTGAGCGAGCGAATCGAACAGCGTGCTCGCGATAGAACGCCTGGGGATTCGATCGAGCCTGCTCTGGCGAACGAATCCGAGGAGGAGTAAGCGCAGGAAAATCGGTATTACCACACCTCCCACTGCTCCCACAACTTGCCGAGTATGAAACCCTCGCTTCCCATCGACATCGTCCTCCTCGGTGCGGGCCATCGTGGTCACCATGTCTACGGACAGTGGGCCCTGGAGCACCCCCATGAACTCCGCTTCGTCGCGGTCGCCGAGCCCGATCCCCTACGTCGAACGCGCTTTGCCGAGGCACACGGCATTCCAGCGAAGCGACAGTTCAGGTCGTGGCAGGAGCTTATTGCAGCGGGACGACTTGCGCCTGCTCTGCTCAATGCCACGATGGATACGCTGCACGCCGACTCTACCCTGGCAGCACTCGACGCAGGCTATCACATTCTACTGGAAAAGCCGATGGCGCTAACACCCGAGGCAGTGCGGGCGATGGTCGCGCGCGCCCGAGAGCGGGAGCGGCTGCTCATGGTGTGTCACGTCCTCCGCTACGCCCCCTTCTTCCACACCGTCCACGAGATCATTCGAAGTGGGCGGCTGGGCGAGATCATCACGGTTGAGCATCGTGAGAACGTTTCCTTCTGGCACATGGCGCACGCCTACGTACGGGGCAACTGGCGCAACACGGAGGTCGCCGCCCCGATGATCCTCGCAAAATCCTGCCACGATCTAGACCTGCTCGTCTGGAACCTGGGGCGACGGTGCGAGCGTGTGGCGAGCTTCGGCCGGCTCACCCACTTCCGCCCGGACAAGATCCCTTACCAGCCGGCGGACGCCGTGCCCGACTATTGCCTCGACGGTTGTCCCATCGCTGCGGCGTGCCCATGGTACGCGCCGCACATCTATCTCCCCCACCTCGGCCGGTGGCCCACTGTTGTGCTGACGCCCGATCAGAGCGGGGCCGGCGTGCTCCACGCCCTGGAGCAGGGTCCCTACGGGCGCTGCGTCTATCGCTGTGACAACAACGTCGTGGACCACCACGTCGCGACCTTCGAGTTCGAGGGTGGTATTACCGTGACTTTCACCATGCACGGCCACTCCCATGAGGAGGGGCGTACCATGCGCTACGATGGGTCCCTTGCCACCCTCCGCGCCAGCGAGCCGCGCCAGGAGATCGAGATCATTGACCACCGGAGCGGGGAGCGCCACGTCATCCAAAGTGGAGCGTCCCGCAGTGGCCACGGCGGCGGCGACGCGGCCCTGATGGAGAGCTTCGTCCGCGTCCTGCGCGGCGAGGAACACCCACTCACCTCCGCCGAACTCTCCATGGAAAGCCACCTCATAGCCTTCGCCGCCGAGCAGGCACGTATCGAAGGGCGAGTCGTGGAAATGGAGGAACTACGACAATAACTTGCCACCTTTACAGAGCCAACCCTGATGACGAACCACTTTCTGCTCATTTATGTCGCGTCACGCGACACTTGGCATTATGCGACACGCAACATGCAACATGACACTAACACCAGTCCTACAATACACCAAAGAGTTGGTCGCGCGGGTGCTGCGGGAGGGCGATCGGGCCGTGGACGCCACGGTCGGCAATGGGCATGACACGCTGTTCCTCGCGGAGCAGGTCGGGGCGAGCGGGAAGGTGTATGGCTTTGATGTACAGGCGGCGGCACTGGAGGCAACACGAATGCGGCTCCAAGCGGCGGGTCTTGCAGAGCGCGCACATCTCTTCCATCTTGGGCACGAGCAGATAGGCAAGCTTCTTGCAGAGATGGGTGTTGAACAGGTACAGGCGGTAATGTTCAACCTCGGCTACCTGCCAGGCAGTGACAAGAGCGTAATCACGCGGCCCGAAACTACCTTGCCCGCCCTAAAAGGAGCGCTCGATCGACTGGCCCCCGGTGGTCTCCTCACCGTCGTACTCTATCCTGGTCACGAGGGCGGCCAGAGGGAGAGCGACGCGGTGTTGACATGGGCGAGGTCGCTCTCGCCCTCGCGTGCCCAGGTGCTCTGGTACCAGTTCCTCAATCCACGTCGCCCGCCCCCCTCTCTCATTGTGATAGAGCGGCGAGGGGAGAGAATAAAGCATGACAACAAACAATAGCGAAGGAGCACGATAACCTTGGCAACGAAACGCCCGATTATCGGCATCACCACGTATGGACCGAACGAGGAAAACCACTATTTCATGCCTGCGCCGTATGTAAAGGCAGTAGCGGCGGCAGGGGGGTTACCTATCCTGCTTCCGCCCAGCGAGGCGGAGGCAGAGGCCGTACTGGCCCTGGTAGATGGTTTTATCTTTGCCGGAGGGGGCGATATCGACCCGGAGGAATACGGCGGCACCGCGCATCCAGCCCTCTCTCCAATTGACAAGGAGCGCGATCGGTTCGAGTTGACACTCGCCCGGCTCCTGCTGGAGCAGGACACGCCAACACTGGGCATCTGCCGCGGCGCCCAAGTGCTGGCTGTCGCAAGCGGCGGCGATCTGATCGTCGATCTCCCAGAGGAGGTGGGCAATGTCGTAGTCCACAAGGCTCCCCCCAACCTCACGGAGCACCCCGTCACACTCGAACCCGACAGCCGGCTGGCAGAGCTCCTAGGCACGACCGACCTCCCCGTCCCCTCCTGGCACCACCAGGCCCCTCGCGACGTGCCAGCCGGATGGTGCCTCGCCGCCCGCGCACCCGACGGCATCATCGAGGCCATGGA
>JALZCF010000264.1 GCA_030863245.1 Chloroflexota bacterium | reverse complement strand
CCGTTGGAGTGGGCAACAGGGTGCGGCACCTCCAGCAGCGAGGCCTCCAATTCCCAATCCCGCAGCGAGTCCAACATGGATTCCATCTGGTGACGCAGCCCCAGGCGGTCCGTCTCCTGCTCATTCTCGAAGACGTGATAGTGGGGGGCCACGCATTCCATAGCGGCCTCCACATCCCGGCGCCCCAGTGCATGCACGAAGTCGTAGAGGCAGGTCACGGCGGCTTCGGCCTCGTCGTCGGCCACATCCGCAGCAGATTGATCCATGAAGTCCCACAGATCGATCCAGAGATAGGGAGAGTCTGCCGGGGACTGGGGCGCACCCGGTGCATAGGGTGCAGCCACGCCCACGGGCGAGTACGCGGGCGGCGTCGGCACCTCCTGGCCGGCCAGGAGCTGAAGCAACGCCGATAGGTCCACCCCGTCTGTGGGATTTGATGCCGCCGGCGCCGCATCCTGGGCCATACTGGGTTGGCCAAAGTAATCGTCCCAGGAATGGGTCACACTGGCCGTGGGCTGAAACCAGCCCGTGAGTAGGTCAGTGGCGCTCAGCCGCTTGGTGGCAGGAGGTAAGGGCGGCACAATCGGCATGGTGGGTGATTCCCCCCGGGCTGCGGATGGCTGCGCAAAGGAGCGACGCAGCAATTCCAGGGCAAGTGCCAGATAGGGTGAATGCTGTGCAGGTTGTCTAGGTTCAGTCACGAGGTGCTTTCGAGGTGCTTTCTATTAACCGACGTTCCGTCGCTGTGGCATACAACTTGAAATGGCTGAGTGGCGGCAGGGCGACGCGACCGGCGAGGAAGAGGTCACGCAGGTGCAGGAAAGAGCGCTCACAGAGAGCAATCTGCCGGTCGATAGCGTCGATCGCTTCCTCCATGCGGTAGCCATTACCGGGATGATACTCGAACCCCTGCGCCATCAACTGTGCCGTGTGATACCGGCGCACATACAAGATGGAGAGGATATCTACCAATTGTCCAAGTGTTTCGTGGAACTCAACGGCGCCTGTGCCATCCAAATCATCCCCGGCAGATGGACATGCAGGGAAGCCGTCCTTTGTAGTAGCGTTCCCTGCCGCGAGTTGGTGCGTCCGCTGGTTGACATAGTAGCGATCGATCAGTTCCATCATCCGGGTGCGTTCGGCATTGGAAGCCTGAATCTGCTTAATCAGCACGAATGCCTGTTCGGCGTTGATTTCCGGATCGCGAATGGCATCTTCTAGCTGCCACTGCCGGAAATTGACGTAGCAGATCCGATCGACCAGGTTGTCGATCGCGTGTTCAGAGTGAAGCGGAACCTGCTCACCTGCTACGCAACGTTGGATCACTTGCTGCATTCCCGAGCCGGGAAGCGCCCTTGCGACCATAGGGACGGCTCTCCGATTATTCAGCTACTATGCTTTCCACCATCACAGAGCAAACATGAATGAACGCCCAATCAGGAGGACTTGGCACTCTCTAGGTGTTACTATCAACAGAACCGGTGGCAGCGCAACACGGTCGCGGCCGTATCCCCAGGCTTGTCGTCTCCTTCGAGAATGACGCTACCCAGGTCGTTCTGTTGATACACTCCATGGGGATGTAGGGCCACTATAGCAGAAAAATCTCGAAAAGTGAAGCGGGATCTGGACAAATCATTCCACTGAGTCTCATAGTTCGCCTAAATTCTGATGCCAATGTAAGCTTTGACCCTACTATGGAGCAGAGGAGGCCCTCAAGTCTCAGCTTACACCAATTGTGCCGTGAAACGCCGTAATGGTTGTGAGGCTTTGTAGCACAACGGTTATTACTGGCAACTCGGCCCCCACTGCTAGGTATGCCACATGATTCGTGCCATTCCTGAGAATGGTCGTCACATGATCATCCACGCAGAGAAACTGCTTGACGCCCTCGACCGCTTGCTCGAAGAGGAAGGCCTCTAAGATGCTACCTGTCCCCGACCGCTTCTCGCAGACCATCATCGAGCTGTACGGCCGGGAAGGCGCAAGCTGGCTAAACCGCCTGCCCACCCTCCTCGCCCACTGTGAGCGGCGCTGGTCGCTCACCATCCTGCCCCCTGTCGCCAACCTCTCCTACAACTACATCACTCCCGCCATCACCACGGATGGCACCGGCGTCATCCTGAAGCTCGGCGTCCCCAACCCCGAACTCCTCACCGAGATAGAGATGCTCCGCCTCTGTGACGGCCATGGCATCGTCCAGCTCCTCGACGCCGACCCCACCCTTGGCATCCTTCTCCTAGAGCGGCTCGAGCCTGGTACCCCTTTAGTACAGGTGGAAGACGACGAGGTCGCCACCTCCATCGCCGCGTACGTCATGCAGCAGCTATGGCGACCCGCACCGCCCGAGCACTCCTTCCCCTCCGTCGCCGACTGGGCCGCCGGTCTCGATAGACTACGCCAACGGTACGATGGTACTACCGGCCCCCTCCCACCTACTCTCGTGGAAACCGCCGAGACCCTTTTTGCCGAGCTCCTCAGCTCCATGGCCGACCCCGTCCTCCTCCACGGCGACCTCCACCACTACAACATCCTCGCCGCCCAACGCCAACCCTGGCTCGCCATCGATCCCAAGGGCGTCGTAGGTGAACCTGCCTACGAGGTCGGCGCCCTCCTCCGCAACCCCATGCCGCGGCTCCTCTCCGCGCCCGCTCCCCACCGCCTCCTCGCCCGCCACCTCGATCAGCTAGCCGAGCAACTCGACCTCGATCGCCAGCGCCTCCTCGCCTGGAGCCTCGCCCAAGCCGTCCTTTCCGCCTGGTGGAGCCTAGAAGACCACGGTCATGGTTGGGAGCCCGCGATCGCCTGCGCCCAACACCTGGCCGGGCTGCTGTAGCAACACGAGCCCACAGCAGCCAACGCGCCCAACAAAAC